>DATCXX010000154.1:0-8375 GCA_036565615.1 Gemmatimonadales bacterium
GGCGGGGAGTGGGTCCGGGAGAATTCATGGAGCACCTCGGGTTGGATAAGGTACGTCTGCTGGAGCATTGCCATTGGGCCAATCGCGCCCCTTCCCCGCAAAGTCGGGCCGCGGCCGGGTGACCAGGTATGCCGCGACGTCGGCCGCCTGCTGATCGGTGAGACTCACCGCCCGGTCATTGGGCATGTTGTGCCGGATGAAGGCCGCCGCGGTCCACAGCCGCGCCATCCCCGCGCCCACATTGAACGACCGCGGGCCCCAGAGCGGCGGACCCAGCCCATTGATGCCCAGCCCCCCGGGTCCATGACAGCGGCTGCAGGTCTCGGTGAAAATCCCCGCGCCCCGTGCGGTGTCGGGTGCTTCGGCGTGTACCGAGTCGAGTCCCATCCCCGGCACCACCCCGGGAGGCGCGATACCCCGGGAGATGAAGGCGAAATAGGCCATGATCTCCCGCATCTCCCGGCCGGTCCGCGGCAGCGCCTTCCCATTGAGACTGCGCTCGAAACAGTCGTTGATCCGGTCTTCCAGCAGATTGACCAGCGCGTTCCGGCTCCGGTACTGGGGGAAGCGCGAGTACACCCCGAGGAGGGGCAGCGCCCCGGCCTGGGTCCCCTCCCCGAGATGGCAGCTGAAACATCTGAGATCGCTACCGACGAACTCCGGGAGACTGTCAGGGGTATGGGCCAGCAGCGCTCTCCCCCGCCGGATCGCCGCGCCCAGAGGGCCGGAGGGGATGGCCGAGTCGGGCGGCTCGGAAAGCACCGTGGTCGCGGGGGTGTTCGCACTGGTGCGAGGGGGCCGCTCCTGGATATCGCAGGCCATCACCAGGACCGCGATCCAAGCCAGTGAGCGGATTCGACTTGCCAACAGCGCTCCCGAGGAGAGTCGCCGTCAAGTTAGGAAGGGGGGTGGACCGGATCAAGCAATCTGAAACAAACCCGTCGCAGGCAGCGTACCTATTTGAAACGTGACCGCCAGGGCCACGTCTTCGCGTCCTTCGAGTCCCCACGGGAGGTTCAAATGAACCGTAGCTATTGGACTCGCGTCGCACTCGGCGCCCTGCTCGTCTTTGGTCTGGGACTGGCCGGCCTGGCCGCGGTCAACCGCGGCAAGGCAGAAGTCCAGAGCCTGCTCTCCACCGCGGTCAGGCAGCTGCCCCTGCAGCTCGCCAAGCTGGATTTTTCGCTCGATGGCCGCAAGATCGGGACGGTGAGCGGCATTGACGTCCAGCGCACCGATCCGGCCGACCCGGGAAGGGTCAAGCTACGGGTGACGCTGGCCGACGCCGCCGATCTCGGAAGGCTGGAGAGCTGCCGGCTCACCTCCGACGACCTCGACCGTTTTCCCAACAGCAGCGGATTCCGCTGCGCCGATGCCGCCGAGATCGGTGCCGGACTGGTGGAGATGGGCGAAGTGGTCTTTCAGCCGGCCGAGCTGGTGCGGCCGCTCTATCTGCCGAACCACACCATCGAGCGGTGGCGCCGTTCTGAAGTGCGGTCGCTCGACGCTTCCCTTACCGCCGACGGGCGGGGCGGGGTGACCGGGCAGGGGCGGTTCGAGGTGGCGAAGGCGCACCGGGGCGTGAAGCGGGGAACCTTCCGGCTCGAGGCCGATGAGCGCGGCGCGGTCATCTCGATCCAGGACCACCTGGGCCGGTCGCTCTTCGATTTCAGCGCCACCGAGAATGGCGTCAGTATGAAAATCAAGAAGTAGCTACTCGCTACTCCCTAGTTCGACAGATTGAATTGCCGGGTAAACTTCACGACGACGACCCGATCGAGGGCCCTCGCGTTCTCGCCGGTTTCCCGCCCCTCATTGACGACCACGAAGAGTCCGGTCCCCGCCGGGCCCAGCCAGCCGAAGCGCAGATTGGCCGAAAAGCTCCTGGCCTGATCGTTCCACTGGGTCAGGGTCTGCACGTACATGCTGGGGGAGAAGGCGTAGGCGAGCCGGAGCCCGATCAGTACCCGGTCGAACGACCCTTCCGCCAGGCTCAGCTTCTCGTAATTGATCCGCAGTGCACTGGAGAACTTCTCCCCCGGCCGGGCGGTGAACGTGGAGGCGACTCCCGCCCGGTGGCCGGTGTAGAAGCCGCCGATGGTCGCCTCGGCGGCGAGCGAATACGGCGCGCTCTGGTTGGTGATGAGGCTCGGGTTCCACTCCACCCAGTCGTAGACGCCGGTCGGCAGCACCACGCCGTCGCCGAGATCGAAGGGGACCCGGAGCCCCTCCCGCACCAGGTTGATCGGGGTCTCGAAGAACGTTCCGTTGGCGAACAGGAAATGGCTGTCGACGTGAATCAGCCGGCTCTGGGGCCGCCCGTCGGTGTCGTCGTACTGCCGGAAGGTGATGTGAGGGCGCGCCTCCCGGAACCAGGAGATCCCGGGAGTGCGGAGGTGCCGGAGCAGCCGGGCGTTGTAAAACCGGAAGGTGGGCCGCTCGAGGTAGCCCACCTCGGGGTTGAAATCGGCGTCCACCTGCCGGGCCGCCAGCCCGACCTCCCAGACCCGGGTCACATAGCTCCCGCTCAGGTTCACCGCATTCGACGCCCCGTCCCGCCCCGGGGTTTCCGAGTGGGCCGCCCAGGCATCGATCGACACCACATCGCCGATGCCGATCCGGCCGTCCACCCCCACGGTGACGTTGTGATCGGCGCTGCTGTCGGTGTTGATCCGGCTCACCGCGACGACGCCGAGCCGGGAGCGGGACGGCAGCTCCCGGAGCACCCGCACCACCGCGAAGTTGTCCGGCGCGACATCGGGTTGACCGGTCAGCTCGGCCCGCTCGGTCTGGAGATCCAGCACCCCGATGGTGAACCCGCCGACTTTTCCGGTGAGCCGGCCGCCGCCCAGGAGCGGGACCTCGCGGCCGCCCGCCCCGATGCCGATCCGCCGGCTGAAGAACAGCTCGACCGACTGGGGTGTGCCTACCGCGAAGGTGCCTGCGTTCTCGAGGAAGAACGGCCGCTTTTCGGGAAAGAAGAGGTTGTAGCGCGTCAGGTTGATTTGCTGCTCGTCGACTTCCACCTGGGCGAAGTCGGTGTTGTAGGTCAGGTCGGCGGTGAGACTCGGCGTTACCCCGAACTTGGCGTCCCCGCCGAACTCCGCCGACCCGTCGGTGGGAAGGCCGGCCGCGTAGTTCCGGCGCACGGTGCCCAGGACGTAGGGCGTGATCGTCGCCACCCGCCGGGCCGGTGGCTCCACCGCCTCCAGGGTGCCGGCCTGGGAAACCCGGAACAGCGAATACTGCCGGGCCATGGGGGCCCAGAAGTCTTCCTCGTTCTTGCGGCGAATGAACCGCGCCAGGTTGAGTCCCCATTGCTGGATGGCGCCTCCGGCGTAGCGCAGCGTGGCGAAGGGGATCCGGAACTCGGCGCTCCAGCCGGCGGAATCCACCGAGGTGAGCACCCGCCAGGTGCCGTCCCAGTTGAGATTGGCCGCGCCGGTGGTGCCGCTGGGACCGGCGCCGGTGCCGGTGGGACCCCCGAACCCGCCTTCTCCCTCCTTGACCACCTGCCCGTCGTGCTCGATCCCGGCCGGCGTGGTGCCGAAGACGAAGGCGTTCTGCCGGTCGAGATACGTATCGAGGACGATCAGGAAGGAATCCTGCTCCTTGAGGTCGGCGTCCCGGCGGATCTCCCCCCGGACGATTCCGCCGGGATCGCTGTCGTGCATCCGGGCCCCGATGTAGAGGGCCTGATCGTCGAACACGATGCGCACTTCGGTTCGTTCGGTCGCAGATCGTCCGTCGAAGGGTTCGTGTTGCTGGAATCCGCTCAGCACCGGCGCCGTGGCCCAGACGGCGTCGTCGAGCCGGCCGTCGAGCTGGGGCGCGGTCGCGACCCGCACCGCCTTGCCGGTGGGGCGAGAGGGGGCAGTCCCCGATTGGGCGGCCAGCAGCGACGGGATACCGCAGGCGAGCAGCGTGAGGGCGACGTTCATGCGGTCCCTTGTTCGGGTTGGAGCAGGTCCGGTCATGGCAGGGTGACCGGGACGGTGCCGGGCGGAGCGCCGGCCCTGAGTGCGCTGTCGGCGGTATTCCGCAACCCGAGCCAGGTCGCGGTGTGTTCGCCGAGGGGAATCCCCTTGCCGATCTCCTGGAGCGCATCGGGATACCGGCCCAGGCGAATCAGGCAGGCGACGAGCGACATTCGCACCCCATGGACCTGGGGGTCGATGCCGAGCGACTTTCGGTAGAGCGCGACGGCCGGATTGCAAAAGCCGCGCCGACGCAGCATGTCGGCGTAGGCCAGGTACACGTCGCTCACATGAGGCGGCGCGAGCGCCATCGAGAGCCGGAACTCCTGCTCCGCGAGCCCATACGCGTCCGCCAGAAGGTACATCTCCCCCAGGGCATGGTGAGCCCGGAAGCTCTGCGGAGCATCGCGATTGGCGGTGACGTACCAGTAATTAAACATGTCCGACCAGTCCGGGTGTCGCGCCGCGCTCCGGTACGCGCCCAGGACCAGGAGAAGCCCGGTGGCCGACCCGAGAAGGATGCGGGTGGAGACGGAGGCGCGGTCCGGCACCAGTGAGGCCAGGCCGCCCAGCAGCAGCATCGCGCCAATGCTGGGAAGGAACAGGGTACGCTCGGCGAGCACGACCCCGGTCGGCACCAGCACGTTGTGTACCGGAAGCAGGGCCACCGCCATCCAGACGATGCCGAAGGAGATCGCCGGTGCGCGGCGCCGGGCCGCCACCGCCCCCGCCGCCGCGGCGAGGATCAGCAGCAGTCCCAGGGTGGCCTCGGCGCTCCAGGCGGTCTGCGCTACGATCTCCGAGGGGCTGTAATCGCCCTGGAGCTCGGCGGGCCAGAACAGCAGCCGGAGCCATTGCGGCACCACCGTCAGCATCGTCAGGGCACGCCCGGCCAGGTCCTGGGGCACCAGCGCATCGGCCATCACGGTTCCCCGAAGGTCCCCGAGGACCGCGGTGCGGATGCCGATGAAGACGAGGACGGCTGCCAGGAGCAGGAGGTACAATGCCCCTGCCGCCCGGACCCGGGCGCGGAGGGACTCCCCGGGAAGCAGCAGGAATTCCGCCCCGATCAGAAACCCCGGCAGGACGACGGCATTTTCCTTGAAGCAGCAGGCGGCGAGGTAGAGACCGGTCGTCGCCAGCATGACGGGGAGCCGGAGCGGCCCCGCCCGTCGTGCCTCGACATACCGGTACACCGCGAGACCGGAGAGCAGCGCGACCCAGAGCTCGCCCTGGTTGACCGCCAGCGCCACCGCCTCGACGTGCACCGGATGCACCGCGAAGAGCGCCGCGACCCCGAAGGCCGCGGCGGCGGGCAGGGCCACCCGGGCCAGCCGGAGCATCGCCAGGCAGGCCGCCGCATAGAGGAGATAGCTGACGATCCGGAAGATCAGTGGACTCCCGCCTCCGATGGCCCATTGCACCGCGTACCAGAGCAATGCCAGCGGACGATAGAGCTCGGGCGGGAGGGGGGCGGGCCAATAGGGTTCGGCGAAGAAACGCAGCCCGTGCCGGAGATCGTGTACCGCGGCGTTCTTCAGGATGATGCCGAAATCGTCCTGGGCAAACTGGTTGGTGATGCCGGCGATCGACGCGGCGAGGGCCAGACCAACGACGACGGCCGCTGGGACCCAGCGCTGGTTCCAGGGTGCCGGCACGGGGTCGTCCGAAGGTCGATGGGTCAGGTGGCCAGCGCGGCGATCAGCGCGTCATTGGTCGGGTAGCGCTTGAGCTCTCCCAGCAGGTCCTGCATCGCGGCCAGCGGGGTCATCCGGGCGATCCGCTGCCGCAGCACCCGGGAGGCAGCCAGCCCCGCCTCGCTCAGCAGCAGCTCCTCCTTCCGGGTGCCGCTGGCCAGCAGATCGATCGCGGGGAAGACCCGCCGCTCGGCCAGATCGCGGGAGAGCACCAGCTCGCTGTTGCCGGTCCCCTTGAATTCCTCGAAGATGAGCTGGTCCATCTTGCTGCCGGTTTCGATCAGCGCGGTCGCGATGACGGTCAGCGATCCGCCCCCCTGCCCCGGGCTGACCTGGCGGGCGCTCCCGAAGAACCGCTTGGGCTTTTCCAGCGCCTGGGCGTCGAGTCCTCCGCTCAGGGTGCGGCCGGTCCCCCGCTCCACCGCGTTGTAGGCCCGCGCCAGCCGGGTGAGCGAATCCACGATCAGCACCGCATCCCGCCCCAGCTCCACCTGGCGACGGGCCCGCTCCAGCAGCAGCTCCGCGACCGCGACGTGCTGGGCGGGCGGATTGTCGAAGCTCGAGGCGATCACCTCACCCACCCCTGCTTCCTCCATTTCGAACACCTCCTCGGGCCGCTCGTCCACCAGGAGAATGAAGAGCGAGGCGTCGGGGTAGTTCGCGTGGACCCCCTGCGCGATGGCCTGGAGCACCATGGTCTTGCCGCCCTTGGCCGGCGCCACGATCAGCCCCCGCTGGCCCTTCCCGATCGGGGCGAGCAGATCGATGAGCCGGGTGGTGGCGGTGGCCGGATTGCCGGGGCCGAGGTCGCTGGTGAGCCGGAGCGCGACGTCGGGGTGGATCGCGGCCAGCGTGGTGAACTCGGGCCGGTCCAGGAGCTCCGCCGCGGCCCGGCCGTTGATGGTGGCAACCCGCTCCAGCGCCGGTCCTCCTTTGCCGTTGCGGGTCTCCCCGCTGACGTCGTCGCCGGTGCGGAGCCCGTACTGCCGGATGACCCGCTCATCCACCCGGACATCGCCGGACTGGGGGAGGTAGGCCGCGGCGCGGCGGCGCAGGTGCCCCGACCGGCCGGCGATCTGGAGTACTCCCGATGCGTTCACCGGGAGTAGGTGTACATGAGATCGAGCAGCTCGTCGTAGGTCGCTTCGGCTTCTGGCCCGCCGGCCCGGCCCGCCTGCGCCACGCAATGGCGCAGATGATTCCGCATGACTTCCCGCCCCACCGCCCGCAGCGCCTCGTGGGCCGACGCCACCTGGATCAGGATCTCGGGACAGTAGCGGTCCTCGGTCACCATCTTCTGAAGGCCCCGGATCTGGCCCTCGATGCGGCGCAGCCGCTTGAGATTGCGATCCTTGATCTCGGGGTCCACCCCGACGGCCTTGCGGCCGCCCGGTTCGGGCCCCGCCTCACACCCGCAGTGGGCCGGCAGTTCTGACTCAGACGGACGCATAGGATTCCCGTTGACCGTTGACCGTTGACCGTTGACGCTGTTTCCCATATCGCCGCAATCGCAGGGAATTGGATACCACGCTCACGCTGCTCAGCGCCATGGCCGCGCTCGCCAGCATCGGGCTCAGCAGGATGCCGAACCGGGGATAGAGCACACCCGCCGCGATGGGGATACCGATGACATTATAGATAAATGCCCAGAAGAGATTCTGGCGCATGATCCGGGTCGCCCGGCGGGACAGCTCGATCGCGTCGGTCACGGTCCGGAGGTCCGCCCGCATCAGCACCACGTCGCCGGCCTCGGTGGCAATGTCAGTGCCCGAGCCCATGGCGATCCCCACGTCGGCCGCGGCAAGGGCCGGCGCGTCGTTGATGCCGTCGCCCACCATCGCGACCACCTGGCCCGACTCCTGGAGCCGCCGGATCTCGGCGACCTTCCCTTCCGGAAGCACCTCCGCCACCACCCGGGCGACACCCGCCTCGCGCGCCACCGCCAGGGCGGTGCGCCGGTTATCCCCGCTGAGCAGGGCAACATCGAGACCCAGCTCACCCAGCCGGGCGATGGCCTCCCGGGAGGACGGCCGCACCCGATCGGCCACCGCGAGCAGTCCGGCCAGCTCGCCTCCCACCGCGGCAAAGACCGCGGTCTTCCCCTCCTCGGAGAGCCGCTCCGCCTCCGGTGCCAGCGGAGCGGGATCGATCCCCAGCTCCCGCATCAGGCCGGCACTTCCCACCGCCACCGGCACCCCGCGGACGACGCCGGATGCTCCTTTCCCGGTGTGACTCCGAAACTCGGCGACCAGAGACTTCCTGACCCCGCGTTCCACCGCGCCGGCATGCACTGCCGCGGCGAGGGGATGCTCGGAAGACGCTTCGATGGAGGCCACCGGACCCAGCCAGGCCAGGTCTTCCCGCCCCAGGGCCGGAATCACATCGGTGAGCACCGGATGCCCCTCGGTGACCGTGCCGGTCTTGTCGAGCAGCACGGTTCCCACCCGGCCGACCCGCTCCAGCGCCTCGCCCCCCTTGAGCAGGAAGCCCAGCTCGGCGGCGCGGCCGGTGGCGACCATGATCGCGGTCGGGATGGCGAGCCCCATCGCGCAGGGACAGGCGATGATCAGGACCGATACCGCCGCCGCCACGGCCGGGAAGAGCCCGGCCTGCCCCGCCGCCAGGTACCAGATCACGAAGGTCGCGACAGCGATGACCAGTACCACCGGCACGAAGACCGCGCTGACCCGGTCGGCCAGCC
>DATCXX010000158.1:0-3597 GCA_036565615.1 Gemmatimonadales bacterium
GCATCGGGGGGCGAGCCGGTGCGGATGACCTCGCCGGGAGTGGAGAGCACCACCCCGCGCTGGGCTCCCGACGGCAAGCTCCTGCTCTTCACCTCCACCCGGCCGGGAGGCAAGGGCCGCACCTGGGCGCTCCGGATGGACCGGCCCGGCGGCGAGGCCTTCGAGGTGGACAGCATTCCCAGCGGCGCAGCGACCCGGGACGGACGGGTGGTGTTCTACACCGACACCGCCGGCGGCGCCCCGGCCCGCGACACCACTCGGCGGGATCCCTACGGGCGAATGCAGGCCATGGCCCGCCCTCCGTTCGGGGCGATCACCTGGCCGGTGGATCCGGCCCGCTTCGACGGCCGGCACATCACCGAGATGCCGTACAAGTCCAACGGGCCCGGGTTCCTGCCGGGCCTGCGGGAGGCCCGGCGCTACCGGCCGGCCCAGATCTGGATGCGCAGCCTCGAGAACGGGACCAAGAAGCAGATCACCAACGCGCCCTACGCCCACACCGGGATTTCGGTCTCGCCCGACGGGCAGTGGATCGCCTTCATCGCCGACCCCCGGCTGCGCTCCGACTCGGTGATCCGGGCCGAGCGGGACTCCCTGGCCCGGTTGCCCTACGACGCCCGGCGCGACGAAGCGCCCCGCAACGACGCCGACATCTTCATCATGCCCGCCGCGGGGGGCACACCCCGCCGGGTGACCACCACCACCGGAAGCGAGAGCGGAATCCGCTGGTCGCCGGACAGCCGGCGGATCGCGTTCACCGCCGCGCCCAATCGCACCGCGTCGGACCGGATCTACGTGGTGGACGCCGCGGGGGGCACCCCACAGAACCTGCTCGCGGAGTGGCAGTACGAGCCGGATCAGCTGGAGTGGCTGCCCAACGGGATACTCACCTTCACGGCGGCGGTCGGGGGACGCACCGCCCTCTTCCGGCTGGATTCCACCGCCAAGGCGCCGGTCGAAGTGGTCGGGGGACGCCGGAGGCTGTCCGGGTTCGACTGGGACGACGCCGGCACGACCGTGGCGTTCGTCGCCACCAGCATGACCAAGCCGACCGAGCTCTACGCCGCCTCGGCGGACGGGTCCGGTGAGCGGCAGCTCACCCGGTTCAACGACAAGCTCAATGCCGAAGTGGCGTGGTCCGACGCCGAGCGGTTCACCTACAAGTCGGTCGGCAACCTGGAGATCGAGGGCTGGCTGATGAAGCCCTTCGGGTACGAGGCCGGCAAGAAGTATCCGCTGGTGCTCTATATCCACGGGGGACCCCACTCGGCCTACGGAGAGAACTGGTTCGACGAATTCCAGAACCTGGCCGGCGCGGGGATGTGGGTCCTGTTCACCAATCCGCGGGGGTCGAGCGGATACGGAGCGCCCTTCACCTTCGCCACCCGGGGCCGCTGGTTCGCCGAGGACTACCAGGATCTCATGCGGGCGGTGGACCTGGCCGCCCGGCGCCCCGACGTGGATTCGACCCGGATGGGGGTGACCGGCGGCTCTTACGGCGGGGTGATGGCGGCGTGGGTCACCGCCAAGACCAACCGGTTCAAAGCGGCCCAGGTGGACCGGATGATCAGCAACTGGTGGTCCTGGTACGGGTCGTCGGACGCCCAGGGGCTCACCGAATTCGAATTCTACGGAGCGCCCTGGGACAATCCGGCGATGTATGACTCGCTCTCCCCGCTCCGCCAGGTGCGCAAGGTGAAGACGCCGACGCTCATGGTGCAGTCGGAGGAGGACCACCGGACTCCGATGACCGACGCCGAGCAGTGGTATCAGGCGCTCAAGAAGCAGGGCACCCCGGTGGAGTTCATCCGGTATCCCCGCTCGACCCACGATCTCTCCCGCACCGGCGAGCCCTGGCTGCTGGTGGACCGGCTGGGCCGGCTGCGGCAGTGGTTCTCCTACTGGCTCAAGGGCGAGAAGCCCGCGGCCGTGGTGACGGGAGACCGGTAGGACGTGAGGCGTGAGACGTAAGACGTGAGAGGTAGATACGTCTCACGTCTCACGTCTCACCTCTCACGAGTCACCAGCAGCTCGGCATTGGCGATGGCCGCACCCGCCGCGCCGCGAATCAGGTTGTGTCCCAGCGCGACGCAGCGGAGCCCCAGCACCGGGTCACGCCGCAGCCGCCCCACGGTGACCGCCATTCCGTTTCCCGCCCACAGGTCGAGCCTGGCCTGGGGCCGGCCCGGAAGGTCGGATACCACGATGGGGAATTCCGGAAGCGAAGGGAGGCCGGCGGCTTCCGGCGCTCCCCGCCAGTTCCCCAGCTCGACCGCCACCGATTCCGGCGGTACGTCCTCGTCCAACCCCAGCGCCAGAGCAGCCGAGTGGCCGAACGGCACCGGCACCCGATGCGCCTGGGCCCCGACGCGGGCGGAGCCGCCGGTGCCCAGGAGCTTGTCCAGCTCCGCCACGATCTTCTCTTCCTCGCCCGGGATATGAGGAATCAGGTTTCCCATGAGGTCGAGCGCGGCAACGCCCGGGTAGCCTGCGCCCGAAGCCGACTGGAGCGTGACGATCGAGGCGGCGCGCAGTCCCCAGCGCCGGTGCAAGGGCGCCAGCACCAGGCCCACGATGGCCGCGACGCAATTCGGGTTGCAGACAATGCCACCCGTCCAGCCCCGCCCGCTTCGCTGAGCCGCGAGGCATCCAAGCTGTTCCGGATTCACCTCGGGAACGATCAGCGGCACGTCGGGCTCCAGGCGAAACGCGCTCGCGTTGCTCACCACCAGGGCGCCGGCCCGGGCGAAGCGGGGCTCGATCTCCCGCGCCGCCGCCGCATCGAGCGCGGAAAACACCACGGGTGCGAAGGCATCGGCGGGATCGCAGCGGACCAGCGATCGCTCGGCCAGTCCTCGGTCGAGCCCGCCGGCTGCTGCGCGTGCGGCCGCTCCATAACCGCGCCCGGCTGAATCGTCCGAGGCCGCGACGGCGGTGAGCTCGAACCAGGGATGATGCACCAGACGGCGGGCGATCTCCTGCCCCACCATGCCGGTGGCGCCGAGCAGCGCCACTGGAATCTTCGATTCAGGTTGCCAGGGCGGCACGGCGCGCCTCCCTGGTCTTCCCGGCCTGATCGAGCCCGGTCCGGAGGTCCGCCACCAGGTCATCGGGATGCTCGATCCCGACGGACAAACGAAGCAGCCGGTTCGAGATGCCCGCTTCGGCTCGGGCCTCCCGCGTCATGGCCGAGTGCGTCATCGTCGCCGGGTGGGCGACCAGCGATTCCACGCCACCGAGCGATTCGGCGAGGGTGAAAAGCCGGAGGGCGCCGAGGAACGCCCGAAGCGCGGCCTGCCCGCCCCCGAGCTCGAAGCTCACCAGCGCGCCGAAGCCCGATTGCTGAGTGCACGCCACCGCGTGGCCGGGATGCGAAGCAAGGCCCGGATAGTAGACTCGAGCGATCGCCGGATGGGCCGTGAGGAGAGCCACCACCGCCTCCGCGCCGGCCAGGTGGCTGGCCATCCTCGGGTAGAGGGTGCGCACTCCCCGGAGGACCAGCCAGGCATCGAACGGCGCTCCGGAAATACCCAGACAATTGGCCCACCATTGCAGCTCGGCTGCATGGGCAGGATCGGCAGCGACGACCGAGCCCGC
>DATCXX010000170.1:0-8368 GCA_036565615.1 Gemmatimonadales bacterium
GGCGGGCTTTCGGGATATCGCCGCGGCACAGGCCGCCGGGTATCCCACGTCCACGCCACCCTGCCTCGCGAATCCGCCGGCCGGCGGCATGGGACATCATTACGTGAATCGGGCGCACGTGGACGGCCGGCTCGAGCTGGAGCGCCCCGAGATCCTGCTCTACGCCCCGGATGGAAGCGGAAAACTCAAGCTGGTCGCCGTGGAATACATCATCCCCTACCGGATTCTCCCCCCCGAATCGGAGGCGCCCCGGATCTTCGGCCAGGCGCTCCGGCAAAGCGAGCAGCTCAAGCTCTGGTACCTGCACGTCTGGGCGTGGGAAGACAATGCGGCGGGACTCTTCGCCGACTGGAATCCGGCGGTCACCTGTTGATGTCCCCAATTCCTGCGCAGAGGATGTCATGACCCCGGAAGAGGAGCTGGAGCAGCTCAACCAGCAGTACGTAAAGGCCTCCCTGGCGGGCGATGTCGAATGGTACCGGCGCCGGCTGGCCGACGAATTCGTCTGCATCGAATCGGACGGCTCGGTGCTCGACAAGGCGGCGTTTCTGCGCAAGACCGCGCAAGGATCCGACCTGGTCGAGTACCGGCTGGATCGGGTGGATATTCTGCTCTACGGAGAGGTCGGGCTGGTGCGCGCGCTGGGCTCCTGGACCGCAAAGGACGGGATTCCGGGCGTCAGCCGGTATGTGGACGTCTATGCCCGATCGGGTGACGAGTGGAAGGTGGTGTCGGCCCAGATCACCCGGCCGAAGCGGTTCGGGCGCTAGCGGTAGCGGGTGGTGTAGCGGACGATCGAATCGAGGATGGTCCGGTAGGCACCGGAGCGGTCTTCCCACCCTCGCATCTCGACCCGTTTCCCTTCGAGATCCTTGTAGGTGTGGAAGAAGTGCTCGATCTCCACCAGCAGGTGGCGCGGCACATCCTCCAGCTCGCGGTACTCCTCCTGAAGCGGGTCCTGGGTGGGCACGGCGAGAATCTTCTCGTCGGGCACGCCCCGGTCGAGCATATGCAGCACGCCAAGGGGGCGGAGATCCACCTCGCATCCGGGGAAGGTCGGTTCCTTGAGCAGGATCAGGACGTCCATGGGATCGTCGTCTTCGGCGAGCGTTCCCGGAATGAATCCGTAGTCCGCGGGGTAGTGTACCGCCGAATACAGCACCCGATCGAGCCGAAGCAGACCGGATTCCTTGTCCAGCTCGTACTTGTTCCGGCTGCCGCCCGGAATTTCCACGATGGCGCGGACATCGTGGGGCGGATCGCGGCCGGGCGTAAGGTCGTGCCAGAGGTGCTTCATCAGAACGGCAGGCTCATGGCGAATCCGCCCGGAGCCACCGCGACCCTGGCCTGGAAACGATGGACGAAGCGCGCCGAGAGAATCCCGACCCCCGCGCCGAAGACCACGTCCGAGGCCCAGTGCTTGTCGTCGTGCATCCGGGCGTAGGCGGTCAGGGTGGCCACCGTAAAGAACCCGAGGTCAGTCCACTTGTCCGGGGTTTCCCGGGCGAACGACGTGGCGAGGGCGAAGGCCACCGTGCTGTGGCCGGACGGAAAGGAGGCATCGCTGGTTCGAAACAGGTGAAAACTGTAGGGATTGTCGATCGAGTTGAGGGGGCGGTCTCTTCCCGCGATCGCCTTGAGGACCATGGTCGCGCCTCCCCCCAGCAGGGAGGACTTGAGCGCGCGGGACGCCACGCCATAGACGCCCTTCTTGCCCAGAAGCTTGCTCCCCGCCGAGATGGTGAACAGGCTCCCATAGACGATCACCGGATCGCCGAACCCGTTCCCGATGTCGGAAAGGGTTCGACCCAGCCGGTCATGCGGATCGTTGAGACGGTCCCGGATGCTCTGGTCGGTGGCCAGGGCGAGGCCGGTGGCGGCCGCCACCCCGAGGACTTCGCCCCAGCGAAGCAGCGGCCGGCGGGCGCGGCGCACGGTTGCGGAATCCTGGCGGGGCTCCTGAGCCCGTAACGGGTGGGCAGAGACCAGCGTGACCATCGCGACCAGCAGCACCGGAGATCGCATCAGGAGGACCTCTTCAGAATGGTCAGAAGGCCAGGCTCATTCCCACTCCGCCGGGTGAGACCGCCACTCGGGCCTGGTAGCGATGGACGAACCGCGCCGAAAGGATGCCGATGCCGGCTCCGAGAACCACATCGGAGGCCCAGTGCCGGTCGTCGTGCATCCGGGAATAGGCGGTCAGGGCGGCGGCCGCAAAGAAGGCCGCGTCGGTCCACCGGTCTCCGGTTTCCCGGGCCAGCGAGGTCGCCAGGGCGAAGGCGACCGCGGTATGCCCGGAGGGAAGCGAGATGTCGTGGACCCGGAAGGGCCGGAACACGTACGGGCTGCTGCTCGAGACATCGGGGCGCTGCCGTCCGATCACCGACTTGAGCGCCAGCGCGGCGGCGCCCGCCAGCAGGGTGGATTCGAGGGCCCGGGTTCCCACCTTCTGCATCCCGGGCTTTCCGAGCAATCGCCCTCCCAGCGCGACGGCAAAGAGACTGGGGTAGACGATGGCGCCGTCGCCCACCCCGTTGCCCACGTCGGACAGGGTGCGCCCCAGCCGGTCGTGGGGATCGGCGATCCGGTCGCGCAGACTCTGATCGCTGGTGAAGGCCACCCCGGCCAGCGCGGTGACTCCGACCAGCTCGGCCCAGGCCAGGATCGAGCGAGCCGGCCTCGGGGCCTTGGTGGAATCAACCGGGGACTCCTGCGCGCCGAGGACCGGAGTCACCAGCATGCAGGCAGCCAGCACGGCGGCGGGAGTCCGCATCGATCAGCCTTCCCCTCTGGCGGCGGCGATGAAGCCTTGGAAGAGACGCTGGGTGCGCTCGTCGCGGCTCTCGAATACCTCGGGATGCCACTGGACACCGACCAGGTAGCCGGGTCCTTCCGACTCGATGGCCTCGATCACGCCGTCCTCCGCCTGCGCGGTGACCACCAGCCCCGGAGCCAGGGTCTTGACCGCCTGGTGATGCATGCTGTTGACCGGCATGGTTGAGCCTCCCGCGGCGGCATGGAGCCGCGAGCCCGGGGTGACAGTGACGTAATGGGCGAGGTAGTCCCGCGGGAAACCAGGGAAATAATCGTGCCGGATCGCTCCGGGGACCTGGGCCTCGATGTCCTGATAGAGGGTTCCCCCAAGTGCCACGTTCAGCACCTGATGGCCTCGGCAGAGGCCGAGCAGCGGTTTTCCTTCGGCGATCGCCCAGCGGGCCAGCTTGAGCTCCACCAGGTCACGGGCCGGATCGGTGCGGCCCAGCCTGGGATGAGGCGTTTCGCCAAAGGTCGCGGGCTCCATGTCCACCCCGCCGGCGAGCAGCACCCCGTCGAGCCGGTCGTATACCGCCCGGAGGGTGGCTTCATCCCGGTCGAAGAGCGGAATCATGACCGGCACGGCGCCCATGTCGGCGGCGGCCAGGTAATAGCGGGAATTCATCACCCAGGAATGGGGCAGCACCGCGGGGATGTCGTCGATGGCCTGGAGGGTCTGGGCCGGAATGCCGATCAGGGGGCGGATCACGGAAGCACCCCTTCCTCGGTCTCGCGGATCAGCTGATCCACCACCGCCTTGAGATCGCCGGTGCGCTCGTACACCGCGAGCTGCCGGTCGGCGCTGGTGCCCTCTCCCAGGATCTTGAAGGCGTATTCGACTTCCTTCCGGCTGCCCAGGTCGTCGAGCACGTCGTCGAGAAACCAGGCCAGCATCTCCTGGATCAGGGCCCGGGCGGGGTATTCCTGCTGCTTGCCGAAATCGATCAGTTTGCCGTCGAGACCGTAGCGGAGGGCCCGCCACTTGTTCTCCTCGATGAACGCGACCGGATAATTCCGGAACGAAAGGTTGTCGCAGCGCAGCTTCCAGAGCTTGGCGATGATGGCCTGGAAGATCGCGCCGATACAGACCGCTTCGTCCACCCGGGTGCAGACGTCGCAGACCCGGAACTCGAGGGTGGGATAGTTCCAGCTGGGCCGGAGATCCCACCAGATCTTGGACGCATTGGGGATCGAATTGGTCTCGACCATCGCATTGACGACGCTCTCGAATTCGCCCCACGACCCCAGGGAGCGGGGAATACCGGTGCGGGGAAAGGATCGAAACACCACGCTCCGATACGACTTGAGCCCGGTCCGGCGGCCCATCCAGAAGGGGGAGCTGGTGGAGAGCGCCAGCACGTGGGGGAGGAAGTACCGGGAGATGTTCATCGCGTCGATCAGGAACTCGCGGTCCTCGATGCCGATGTGGACGTGGGTTCCGAAGATCAGGAGGGCCTGGGCCAGATCCTGGAGATCCTCCCGGACCCCCATGTAGCGCTCCAGGGGAGTGATCTCCTGATCCATCCAGGAGGAGAAGGGATGGCTGCCTGCCGCGGCGACCTTGAGTCCTTTCCGGGCGGCGAGCTCCATCACCAGGCGGCGCAGCCGCACCAGCTCGCTCCGCACCTCCGACGGGGCCCGGCACACCTTGGTGCCGACCTCCACCATGGACTGGTGCAGTTCGGGCTTGATCTCTCCCATCACCAGCGACTCGTCCCCCAGGATTTCGGTGATGTACGACCGAAGCTCCCGGGTGACCGGGTCGATGATCTGGTATTCCTCCTCGATGCCCAACGTGAGACTTGGCGCCTTCATCCCGTTCTCCAATCGAGTGCCATCAGCCATCAGCCTTCAGCCATCAGCCGCTGCTGCCTGTTGCCTGTTGCCTGTTGCCTATCTCTTCTCCACGACAAACGTCGGCACCGTGCTCCCCCCGCCGGCCGTCACATTCACCAGGGTCGCGGTGGAGACCCGGGTGAGGCAGGCATCGGCGTAGGCGCCGCGGAAGACGAACGGCGCGGTATCCACGATCCGGTCGGCGTAGACCAGCGCCCCGTCGGCCCAGCTCGGAAAGCTCTCGCTGGGGAGCGGGATCCGCTCCTGCACGATGAACGGCTCGGTCGTCGCCTTGCGGATGGCGGCGTCCCAGGCCTGCTGGTCCACTTCCCATCCCAGCACGATGCCGGTGCCGCCGTAGTCGTCGTTGGGCTTGAGGACCAGCCCCTCCCGGTTCCGGGACATCCAGGGCAGCAGATCGACGCGCTCCCCGTCCTTGAGGGTGGCGCGCTCCTCCACCACCCGGGTCCAGGGCACGTGCTCGGCGATGGCCTGCCGTTGCCGCGCGCTGAACAGGCCGGCATTCCGCTCGTCGGAGAGCACCGCCAGCGAAGCCTTCTTGTGGAGAATCTTGCAGCGGAACGGATTGACCATGCAGACCGCGCCGCTCCGGACCGCACGCACGATCGGGTGCTCCATCCCTTCCCGGCCTACCAGCTCGTGGATCAGGACCCGCTTGTAGATCAGGTCGATCGGGGTTCCCGCCGCCACCAGGCGGCCCCCGACCAGCTCGCATTCCCGTACATCGGCTATCACGCAGCGGATGCCCATCGCGTCCATCCGCTGCTGATAGAGCAGGAACTCGCTCCGGGTGGGCACCTCGCTCCAGTCGAGGATTCCGATGACCGGCAGGTCCCGGCGCCCCGACCACTGCTCCCAGGCGCCCAGCAGCGCGTGCACCACGTTGGGGACCGCGGGCAGGGGCCGCAGGCCATGGCTGCGCAGGAATTCCCGGGTCACCGGCAGGGAGAGGAACAGCTCGCTCAGCGCGTCGTGGTACGCCGAGCCGGCCGGGGTCTCCGCGTTGTACTCGGTGAAGCGGAGCCGTTCGCCGTCGGGGTCGAAGAAGGCGTCCAGCCGGGAAACCGGGGAGGCGGGAATCCGGGGATCCTCGAGGGCCAGGGTGCGCTCCCAATCGAGGAGGCCAAACTGATCGAGCAGCGCCGGCCGGGTGAGCGCGGTCTCGAGCGCCTTGGCGAAGGCGCCGAGCAGCACCGCGATGCGTCGCTGGAGCAGCCGGTACTGGACCGGGGCGAGAAACCTGGGCCGCAGCACGGTGCACAGCGGCCGGGTGCCGAAGAACAGCTCGCGGCGGCTGAGCTGCCCGTCGAGCCAGGCCGCGGATTCCTCCGCCCGCTCAGGAGTGAGCGCCGTGTGCCACGCGGTGATCGCCCCCGCCAGCTCCGACTTGACCGTCACGCCGCCGGACCGGCCTTGGAGGTACGCGGCTTGGGACGGCCCTTGAGGAAGTTCTCCCAGGACGGCTTCCCCGGAGTCCGGGGCTGCTTGGCGAAACGAATGGCCATGTCGGCCATGGCGGAGACCACCCACTCGAAATGGGTGGGGGTGAGCGAATAGATGTCCATGTCGGGGGCGGGATTCATGAAATCGATGGCGTAGGGGATCCCGTCCCGCACCGCCCACTCCATGGAGTTCATGTCGTAGCCGAGCGCGCGGACCAGGGTCCGGGAATCGTCGACCACCCGCTTCAGCAGGGCGGGGGGAAGAAAGTCCAGCTCGGGATGGTACTTCCGGGCGCGGGGGTCGTATTTGATCGGGCGGATCTCGTCCTGACCGAGGCAGATGCAGCGGATGAACTCATCCCACTGGATGAACTCCTGCACGATCATGGTGAGCAGCCCGGAATGGTCGTAGTGATGGAGCAGCTCCTCCATGGTGTGGCAGACGTAGACCTCCTTCCAGCCGCCGCCGTGGGCGTCCTTCAGAATGCAGGGCAGCCCGACGTAGTCCACGATGCCCTGCCAGTCCAGCGGGTAGGTCAGATTGCGAAGCGATTCGGTGTGCACGATGCCGGGGACGTACTCCTTGTTGGGCAGCACCACCGTCCTGGGGCTGGCGAGGCCCAGCGAATGGCACAGGGTGGCGCCGAAGAACTTGTCGTCGGCGCTCCACATGAACGGGTTGTTGACCACGGTGGCGCCGGCCAGCACCGCGTGCTTGAGGTAGGTCCGGTAGAAGGGAACCTCATGGGAGATCCGGTCGACGATCACCCGGTACTCCGCCGGATCGTCCATCCGGGGCGCGCCCAGCTTCACCAGCTCGGCGGTGACTCCCTCGTCCCGCCGGTTCACCTCTTCGATGAATGCGGGGGGGAAACTCCACTCCCTCCCTACGATCAAGCCGATCTTGGTTGCCATGCGTCTCACTCCGCGATGGACGCGAGGACGCGGAGGCGCGGGGACGCGAGCAGTTCGCGTCATCGCGTCACCGCGTCATCGCGCCTAGTCGTGACCTCCGAGGTAAAGCCGGATCATTCGCTCCCAATACGGCCAGTCATGGGCCCAGCCGTCCCACTCCCGGAGGGCGTTGCCGATCCCCTTGTCCCACAGCATGCCCGAGAAGGCCACGTTGTTGGGGTGGGACGGGTCGTCCTTCCCGATCGCCAAGATGATATCCTGCCGGCGGAATTCGGCGAGCCGGACCGGGTCGTGCTCGTGCCGCATGAAGTCGAAGGGGTTGCAGCTGTACACGTTGAGATCGGAATACCCCTCGGTCATGGACTTGACGTCGTAGAGTCCGCTCATCCCGATGATCCGGTGGACCCGGCCGGGGTGCCGGAAGCCGAAGCAGGCGGCGTGGTAGGCGCCGAAGCTCGCGCCCACCGCGATCACGAAGGGGTCGGGATTCACCTGCTCGGTGAACGGGAGGACCTCGGTGAGCAGGTACCGGTCGTACTGGAGATGCCGCCAGGCCCGGGCCCCGGGATGGAGGGACTTGTTGTACCAGCTTTCGTCGTGGACGTGGTCGAGACAGAAGAGCTGGATCCACCCGGCGTCGAGGTGGTCGGAGAGCACCTCGTGCATGTGCCGGTCGCGCCACTCGTAGCAGCTCCCCAGGGTGGTGGGAAAGACCAGCACCCGCGCGCCGGCGTGCCCGAAGACCTCGATGGGCATCTCACGGCCGAGGGCAGGACTGATCCAGGCGTGATGTGAGTGATGCAATGAGGATCCTTGGTGCTATTGGCTATCAGCTATCGGTCAGGCTATCGGCTGGTTCTGGTTGCCGTGCCGGCTCCCCCTGGCTCCCCGGCTCCCGGGCTCCCTACCAGGAACGGAATCGCCGCGCCGAACCGCCGCCCCCACGCCGGCTCGTCGTGCTCGCCGCCCTCCTCCTCCACATAGGAGAAGTCCCGCCCGGGGACCCGGCCGGCGGCCAGGAGCACCTCGCGGAGCCGGCGGACATCGCGCAGCGTCTCGCTGCCTTCCCCGGTCCCGACGTCGAGATAGAGCCGGCCCACCGACAGATCGGCGAGCTCGTCGACAAACCGGTGGATGGCCCCGCCGCCGAACCAGAGGGCGGGGCTCAGAGCCCCCGCGGCGCCGAAGACATCGGCGTAGCGAAACAGGCCGTACAGACTGATGAGGCCGCCGAGCGATGAGCCGGCGATGACGGTATGGGAGCGCTCGGGGCGGGTCCGGAAGGACGCATCCACCAGCGGTTTGACCGTTTCAGTCACAAAGGCGAGGTACCGGTCGCC
>DATCXX010000180.1:0-4133 GCA_036565615.1 Gemmatimonadales bacterium
GTCCATCAGGTGCGGGAGCGCCGCCGAGCCCGAGAACTCCCGGTGGTTCCCGCCGAGGGCCCGCCCCGCCCAGGCCCGACCGGGGACCGGGAGGAGGGAGAGCACCGTGGCTAAGACCAAGGTCGTCGTGGATCCGATCACCCGGATCGAGGGGCACCTCCGGATCGAGACCCAGGCGGAGGACGGACGGATCACCGACGCGTGGGCGACCTCGACCCAGTTCCGGGGCATCGAGCTGGTGATGCAGGGGCGCGATCCGAGGGACGCCTGGGCCTTCACCCAGCGGATTTGCGGTGTCTGCACCGTGGTGCACGCGGTGGCTTCGTGCCGCGCGGTGGAAGACGCGCTGGACATCACCATCCCTCCCAACGCCAACCTGATCCGCAACCTGGTCCATGGAATGCAGTTCGTCCAGGATCACGTCATCCACTTCTATCACCTCCACGCGCTCGACTGGGTGGACGTGGTAAGCGCGCTCAAAGCCGATCCGGTGGCGACATCGGCGATCGCCCGCAAAGTGTCCCCCTGGCCCAACAATTCGGAGACCTACTTCCGGACCATTCAGGACCGTCTGAAGAAATTCGTGGGGAGCGGGCAACTGGGCATCTTCGCGAACGGCTACTGGGGCCATCCGGCTTACAAGCTGCCACCCGAGGTCAACCTCCTCGCGGTGGCGCATTATCTGGAGGCGCTCGACTGGCAGCGGGATGTGATCCGGCTGCACACCATCTTCGGGGGGAAGAATCCCCATCCGAACTTCCTGGTGGGGGGCATGGCCTCGGCCATCAACCTCGACGACACCGCCACCATCAACGCCGAGCGGCTCACCGACGTCCGCGACATGATCACCCGCGCGCAGGTGTTCGTCGAGCAGGTGTACTGGCCTGACCTGCTCGCCATCGCCGGTTTCTACAAGGAGTGGGCGTCCATCGGCGGCGGAGTGAAGAATTACCTCGCCGTGGGCGAGTTCCCCGACGGCGACGTGCGGGAGACGGAGCGACTCTGGTTCCCCCGGGGCATCGTGCTCGAGCGCGACCTCACCCGGGTCTGGCCGTACGATCAGCAGAAGGTCAAGGAGTACATCACCAGCTCCTGGTACGAGTACACCAAAGGTGACGACGCCGGGCTGCACCCCTGGGAAGGAGAGACCACCGCGAAGTACCAGGGCCCGCCGACCCCCTGGCAGTACCTGCAGGGCCTGCCGAAATACAGCTGGATGAAGTCGCCGCGGTACGATGGTCGGCCGATGGAGGTCGGTCCGCTGGCGCGCATGCTGGTCGGGTTCGCGTCCGGTCACGAGGAGATCCGCGGCATGGTCAAGGAGGTGCTCGACCGGCTGCAGGTCGGACCGTCGGCGCTCTTTTCGACCCTGGGCCGCAGTGCGGCACG
The DNA here is from genome assembly GCA_036565615.1 of Gemmatimonadales bacterium. GTDB lineage: Bacteria > Gemmatimonadota > Gemmatimonadetes > Gemmatimonadales > GWC2-71-9 > JABFSM01. The sequence goes on from DATCXX010000180.1 coordinate 1,390, forward strand.
GGCGATGGAGACGGTCCTCATCTCCCGCCGGATGAACGTCTGGTACGATCGTTTGGTAGAGCGGATCAAGAGCGGGGACACCCAGACGTTCAGCCGGGACAAATGGGCTCCCTCCACCTGGCCGGCCGAGTGCCAGGGGTACGGCTTCCTCGACGCCCCGCGCGGCGCCCTGGGCCATTGGGTCCAGATCCGCGACGGCAAGATCTCCCGCTATCAGTGCGTCGTCCCGAGCACCTGGAACTGCTCGCCCCGGGACAAGCAAGGGCAGATGGGCCCCTACGAGGCGTCGCTGGTGGACAACCATCCCCTGGTCAAGCCCGAGCAGCCGCTCGAGATCCTGCGGACCATCCACTCGTTCGATCCCTGCATGGCGTGTGGGGTCCACGTGCTCGACGCCACCGGAAAGGTCCTCACCCAGGTGCGGGTCCAATGACGGCCGGGACGGGGGCGAAGGGCGTCAGCCTGTCCCACGAGGTCCCACCGCCGTCGGGCAAGTATCAGTGGGTCTACCTCTGGGATTGGCCGATCCGGGCGATGCACTGGCTGGCGGCCATCGCGATCCTGGTCCTGGCGGTCACCGGCTTGTACATCGGGCGGCCCTACTTCGTGGTCGGCGGCGATACCGCCTCCCACTTCGTGATGGGGTGGATCCGGTTCGCGCATTTCACGGCCGCCGCGGTGCTGGTGATGACCGGCATCGTGCGCCTGTACTGGCTCTTCGCCGGCAACAAGTTCGAGCGCTGGATCGCCTTGTTCCCGGTCCGGCCGAGGGACTGGGTCAACATGTTCCGCCAGGTCAAGTACTACCTCATGATCCAGCCGGAGAAGGCGCCTCGGTACCTGGGGCACAATCCATTGCAGCAGCTCAGCTACACCGGGGTCTATGCCCTCGCGCTGGTCGAGGTGGCCACCGGCTTCGCACTCTATGGGCAGTCCGATCCCGGCGGCTTCTTCTTCCGCGCCTTCGGCTGGATCGGGCCGCTGCTCGGGGGGATGCCGGTCGTGCGCTTCGTGCACCACGTCTGCACCTGGCTGTTCCTGACCTTCGTCCCCATCCACGTCTACCTTGCGACACGGGCCGATATGCTTGAGCGGGGCGGCACCATCTCCTCCATCATCACCGGCGGACGCTTCGTGCCGGCCGGCGAACGGTTCTCGGATGAATGAATCGGCGCTGGTCGTCGGCCTGGGCAACCCGCTCATGGGAGACGACGGCCTCGGCCTCGCCGCCCTCGAGCGGCTGGCGGCCGACTGGCTCCTGCCACCGAGCATCGAGCTCGTGGACGGGGGTACCTGGGGGCTCAATCTGCTTCCTCTCATCGAGGCGGCGGACCAGGTGCTCTTCCTGGACGCGGTGGACGTCGGGAAGGAACCGGGCGAGCCGGTGGAGCTGGCCGGCGGCGAGCTGACGCGCAGCCTCGGACTCAAGCTCTCGGTTCATCAGATCGACCTGCGCGAGGTGCTCGCACTGGCCCAGCTTCGCGGCACCATCCCTTCCACCATGGCATGCGTGGGACTCCAGCCGGCCAGCATCGAGATGCGCAGCGGGCTCAGCCCCGTGGTTCAGGAGCGGGTGGACGAGCTGGTGTCCAGGGCCGCGGCCCGGCTCCGGTCCTGGGGCCACCGGCTGCGGCGACCGGGTGTGCCCGTCCATGCATGAGCTGAGCCTGGCCTTCGAGATCTGCCGGATCGCCGAGGAGAAGCTTGGGCCGCATGGGGTCGGCCAACTGGTCACCATCGGCGTCGAGGTAGGGGATCAGGCCGGGGTCGAACCGGACAACCTCGCCTTCTGCCTGGAGGCCCTGCTGGGCGCGCCGCCGTTCCGGCGCGCGCGCCCGGCGATCGCCCGACTTCCCGGAGATGTGCTTCGCGTCAGTTACCTGGAGGTCGACGATGCCGGTCCGGACCATTGAAGTGCGCGAGCGGGTCATGGCCCGCAACGACGAGCTCGCCGGCCGGATCCGCGCGACCCTCCGCCAGGCCGGCGTGGTGGCGCTCAACCTCGTCTCCTCGCCGGGGTCGGGAAAGACCGCCTTGCTGGAGCGAACCCTGGAGATCGTCGGCGAAGAGCTCGACGTGGCGGTAGTCACCGGTGATGTGCAGACTCAGAACGACGCCGACCGTCTGGCTCGTCATACCGACCGGCTGGTCCAGGCCGTCGTGACGGGAGGGGCGTGCCACCTGGACGCACTGCAGGTCCTCACCGCACTCGCGGCGCTCGACCTGGAGCGCACCCGCCTGCTCGTCATCGAGAACGTCGGCAACCTGGTCTGTCCCGCGAGCTGGGATCTGGGGGAAGAGGCCAAGGTGGTCGTCTTCTCGGTGACCGAGGGCGAGGACAAGCCGCTCAAGTACCCCAAGATGTTCCGCGAAGCCCGTTACGCGGTGCTCAACAAGATGGATCTCCTGCCGCACCTCCGGTTCGATCTGGCACAGGCCGTCGAGAACGCGCGGGAGGTCAATCCCGCACTCCGCTTCTTCTTCACCTCGGCCACGACCGGCGAAGGCATGGACTCATGGTATGAGTTCCTGCGGGAGCAGGTTCGCGCGTGCGTGCCGGCCTGACTGCGCTTCGGGTCCACGTCACCGGCGTGGTGCAGGGGGTCGGCTTCCGCCCCTTCGTCCACCGGCTCGCGCTGCGGCATGGCCTCGCGGGGTGGGTCCGCAACGAGTCGGGCGAGGTGCACATCGAGGTGGAGGGCCCGGAACGGGAGCTGACGGCCTTTCTGAAAGGGTTGCGCCGC
>DATCXX010000194.1:0-2760 GCA_036565615.1 Gemmatimonadales bacterium
TTGCCCAGACAGCTCTCGTCCAGATGGACCACGGCGCGGGCGCTCACCCGACCACCTGGAACTCGTCCAGCTCATCCAGCTCGAAGCGCAGCTCCTCGCCGGTCATGGGCAAGTATCCGATCAGGGTTTCCTGGCCGCCGGTGCTGAGCAGCCGGCGCGCGACGACCACGTACTCGGTGCCCCGGCGCATGAGCACGACCCGGCGACCGAGCCGGGTGGCGCGTTCGAGCTGTTCCATCCGCTGGGGAGTCCAGCGCACCGATCCCATAGCGTCGGCCGCCTCGTTACTGTTCCGCCGTCCCGCGGACGATCCGCAGGACACCGGGCTCGGGAAGAATCTCGCCCACGACTGCCCGGGACAGAGTGCCTTCGCTCCAGAGACCGGCCAGGAGGTCGGGCAGCCGGCGCGGCGCGACCGCGAGCAGCAACCCGCCCGAGGTTTGGGCATCCACCGCGAGCAGTCGCTCGGCCTCGGACACGTCGTCGCCCCAGTCGGCGCGCGCCGCTTCCAGGTTGCGCCGGGTTCCGCCCGAGACCGCGCCCGCTTCGGCCAGCCGGAGCGCGCCCGGGAGCGCCGGAAGCCGTGTCGCGTCGATCCGCGCCCCGACCCTGCTGGACGCCAGAATGTTGCCCAGGTGACCCAGCAGTCCGAAGCCGGTGATGTCGGTGGCGCATCGGACGCCGGCGGCATGTGCAGCTCGCGCCGCGCCGTCGTTGAGCGCCGTCATGGAGCGCACCGCCTCGGCCAGCTCCGGCTCGCCCACCAGGTCCCGCTTGAGAGCGGTGGTGAGGATCCCGGTGCCCAGCGGCTTGGTCAGGACCAGCAGGTCGCCGGGGCGCGCCGCGGCGTTGGTGAACATCCGGTCCGGATGCGCCTCCCCGATCACGCAGAGCCCGAACTTCGGCTCCGGATCGTCGATCGAGTGCCCGCCCAGCATGAGACATCCGGCCCGCGCGGTGACCTCGGCCGCGCCCCGAAACACCTCGCCCAGCACTTCGAAGGGGACGGTGCCTCGGGGCCAGCCCACCAGGTTGAGCGCGAACAAGGGCCGGCCCCCCATGGCGTACACGTCGGAGATCGCGTTCGCAGCGGCGATCGCCCCCCAGGAAGCGGGATCGTCGACGATGGGAGTGAAGAAATCTACCGTGGCGATCAGTGCCCGGTCGGCCGAGAGCCGGTAGACCGCCGCGTCATCGCGGGTCGCGGCATCCACCAGTACGTTCGAGTCCACCACCGCGGGCAGGTGGCGGAGGATCTCGGTGAGATCGTTGCTGCCCAGCTTGCACCCGCAGCCGGCCGCATGGGAAAGGGACGTCAGACGAATGCTCGTCATCCGAGGTAGCGCATGAGCGAGCTGCTCCCTCTGGGCACCGCGTTTCTGCTCGGCTTCATCCATGCCCTCGAGATCGACCACATGATGGCGGTCACCACCTTCGTGAGCCGGAAGCCCACGCTGGCCACGGCATTCGGCTTCGGCCTGCGCTGGGGCATCGGCCATTCGCTGGCCGTATTCGTAGCCGGAGCCGTTCTGCTCGCCACCGGGATCCGCTGGTCACCCGGAATGGAAAGGATTCTGGAGGGGACGGTGGGGATCGCGCTGGTCGGGGTCGGCATCTGGTCGCTCCGCACGGCCCGCAACTTACACCGGCAGGACCCCTCCGAGCACCGGGCCCATGGTCACGCCGTCGCCTCCCTCGGGGTGATGCACGGTCTGGCCGGAACCACCGCGGCGGTGGCTTTGGTGCCGGTGACCCTGCTCCCCGGACGGGCTCTCGGACTGGCCTACCTGGCTTGCTTCGGGGTCGGGGTCACCTCCGGGATGGCAACCTTCGCGCTGGTGGCCGCCCTGGCCATGCGCCGGGCGGCGGATCGGGCGCCCGCTGCGGTGGAACGGATGGCCCGCTGGGCGGGAGCCGGGAGCATCGCCGTGGGACTCTGGTGGCTGGGACGTGTGCTCCTGGCGGGGTGAGACGTCGTACTGGCATCCCCTCAGTTCTAAGACGTAGCACCTTGGAGGCACTTCATGCGCACCGAGCGGCGTTTCCCGTTCCCCATTCTCCGTGTTGTCCCCGTTCTCCTGTTCATGGCCTGCGGCGGAAGCGATGGCCCCACCGACACCAGCAACACCCCCGACGATCCGGGTGGAACTCCCGCCCCGTCGGCGAGCATCCAGGTGATGAACGACTTCTACAGCCCATCCACGGTGGTGATCTCGCCCGGAGGCACGGTCACCTGGAACTGGGTCGGGTCGGGCCACAGCGTCACACCGGACGGATCGACCACCTTCTCGCCCACCGCGCCGATCAGCAATCCTCCCAAGACATTGCAGGTGGTGTTCGCTTCGGCAGGCACCTACAGTTTTCACTGCACCGCGCACGGCGTGCCCGGGGTGTACGGCGGCGGCACCATGACCGGAGCCGTCTTCGTTCGCTGAAGGCGACACGCGAAAGGCGCCCCCCTCGCGGAGGGCGCCTCTCGAGCAGGATGCCGGCTTCCGACTAGCGGCGCTTTTTCCCGCCTTTCCGGCCTGCCTTCTTTCCCGCCCGTTTCGGCGGCCGTTTCTTCGCGGCCTTGCGGGCCGCCTTCCGAACCGGCTTCCGGACCGGCTTCTTCGCCTTCATCCTGCTGGCCCCCTTCTTCTTGGCGGCCCGCTTCACCGTCTTCTTTGCCGGGCGGGACTTGGCCTTGGCCTTCTTGGCCACCCGCTTGGCCGCCTTCTTTTTCGCGGCCTTCCTGGCGGGCTTACTCGCCGGGGGTTT
>DATCXX010000199.1:0-3444 GCA_036565615.1 Gemmatimonadales bacterium
CGCGGGCTCCCTCGGCGCCCGGCTGGTTCCACACCACCGGATCACGCCAGAAGAGCCGGAGCGTCTGAGGGCTCTCGACCTCCTGCCCATTGTACAGCAGGGGCCGGCCCGGCAGCATCGCCATGGCCACGAAGGCAGCGCGCGCTCCCGCCTTGTCCCCGAAGAGGATCACCGGCGGCTTGTCCCACGCAGTCTCGTCGTGGTTGGTGGCGAAGCGCAGCCGCATCCCGCCCGGTGGCATGTGTGCCAGGTCGGCCAGCTCGCTCCGGACCAGGGTGTCCGCCGACGCGCCTCGCCACACCGCCTTGAGCCGGCTGTAGGAATCCCAGGCGTAGCTCAGGTCGAAGCCGAACCGGTGCATCTTGAGATCGCCCCACTCGGCGAGGAGCAGGATCCTCCGGGGGACCGCGGCCCGGAGCGCCGGCACCGCCTCGCGCCAGAATGCGTCGGGAACGAAACCGGCAACGTCCATCCGGAAGCCGTCGATGCCGTACTCGGTGAGCCAGTGGCGCATCACGGCGATCATCTCCCGCCGCAGCGCGGGGTTGCCATAGTCGAGCTGCGCGACGTCGGTCCAGTCGGTCAACTTGCCCTGGTCGTCGCGCGGGACGGTCATGTCGCCCCGCTCGTTGCGCACGTAGAAGTCGGGGTGCTCGCGTACCCAGACATGGTCCCAGGAAGTGTGGTTCGGCACCCAGTCGAGAATCAGCTTCATCCCTCGCGCGTGCACCGCCCGCACCAGGGCGCGGAAGTCCGCCGCGGTGCCGAACTGGGGGTTGATGGCGCGGTAATCACTGACCGAGTAGGGCGACCCGAGGGGATCCTTGCGGTTCAACACTCCGACCGGATAGATCGGCATGAGCCAGATCACGTTGGCGCCGGTCGCCTGGATGCGTCCCAGTCCGCGGGTCACGCCCCGGAGATCCCCGGTGGCGGAGAAGTCCCGCACGAACACTTCGTAGATCGCGCTCCGCGACACCCAGCCGGTGTCGGCGGACGGTCGGGGCTGGGCGACGGCGGGGTAGGCGGTCGCCAGGGTGAGGCAGGCCGCGACGGCGGCAAGGCGATTCCGCATCGGTGCTGCTCCTCCACTCGGGGGATTGCCTGCCGGCCAATGTAGCGGTCACTTCCAGCCCGCGGGAGGGAAACCCGGAGATGCTCATGGGGCGCTCGGCAACCGGAATCGCAATCGCGTTCGCGGCCCTGATCCTGGCCGGCGGGCCGGCCGCCGCCCAGCGCCAGCGGCTATCCATGGATCCGGGCTGGCGCTTTACCCTGGGCAATCCGGCCGGCGCCGAGCGGCCCGGTTTCGACGACCGCTCCTGGCGGCAGGTGGACCTCCCCCACGATTGGAGCATCGAGGGCACTCCTCGCGAGGATGCTCCCGGAGCCGGACGGGTGGGCTACTTCCCATCCGGGCTGGGCTGGTACCGGAAGGCGTTCCGGCTCCCGGCGGGCGCCACAGGCCGGACCGCCTGGCTCGAGTTCGACGGCATCTACATGAACAGCGACGTCTGGATCAACGGCGTCCACCTGGGCCGCCGGCCCTTCGGCTATATCGGCCTGAAGTACGACGTCACCCGGCACCTGGTGCCCGGCATCAACGTCGTCGTGGTCCGGGTGGACAACTCGGCCCAGCCCAACTCCCGCTGGTACACCGGGAGCGGGATCTACCGCCATGTCTGGCTGACCCTGGTGGATCCGCTGCACCTGGCGCACTGGGGCACCTTCGTGACCACGCCGCGCATCGATTCTGCCGGAGCCGAAGTGGTGGTGGCCACGACGGTCGACAATGACTCCGAGGTTCCCCGCCGGGGTTTGCTCCGCTCGGTGGCGCTGGACAGTGCCGGCCGGGAAGTCGCCAGGACCGAGTCGTTCATTCTGGTGCCCGCCGGCCGGAACCTCGCGGTCGAGCAGCGGCTGACCGTGGCCGCTCCCCGGCTCTGGTCGGTCGCCACCCCACATCTCTACACGCTCCGCTCCGAGGTCCACACCCGGCTCCGGCCCACCGACCAGACCACGACGACCTTCGGGATCCGCAGCATCGCCTACGACAAGGATCGCGGCTTCCTGCTGAACGGGCAGCGCCTCAAGATGCGGGGCGTCAACCTGCACCACGATGCCGGTGGACTCGGCGCCGCGGTGCCCGAGCGGGTCTGGGAGCGCCGGCTCGAGCTGCTCAAGGCGATGGGCGCCAACGCGATTCGCACGTCTCATAATCCACCGGCACCCGAGTTTCTCGACCTCTGCGACCGGATGGGGTTCCTGGTGATGGCGGAGGCGTTCGATGAGTGGACCATGGGCAAGGTGGCGGAGGGATATCACAAGTACTTCGCCGAGTGGTCCGAGCGCGACGTGGTCGATTTCGTCCGGCGGGACCGCAATCATCCCTCGATCGTCCTGTGGAGCGCCGGCAACGAAATCGGGGAGCAGGGCGCTCCCGACGGCGCCCGCGTGCTCCGCCGCCTCCTCGACATCTTTCACCGCGAGGATCCCACCCGCCCGGTGACCACCGGCAACGACAACATCGCGGCCGAGGGACGCCCCGCGACCCTGGAGTTCCTCAACACCCTGGATATCGTGGGCTACAACTACGTGGACCGCTGGCGGGAGCGCCGGGAGCTCTTTGCCGAGCAGGACCGGCACGAGCACCCGGAATGGAAGATGATCGGCACCGAGAGCGGCACCATCTTCCAGAGCTTCGACGAACGGTACTCGCTGGGCAGCGATCCGGCGGTGACACGGCCGAACTACACCAGCGGCATGCTCACCGCCGAACGGCTCTGGAAGTGGATCGAGACGCGGGACTGGTTCGCGGGGAATTTCATGTGGACCGGGATCGACTATCTGGGCGAGAGCACCTGGCCCTTCAAGGGTTTTCCCTCGGGGGCGATGGACATCACCGGGCACCCCAAGGATGCCTATTACCTGTACCAGAGCCTGTGGACCGCCGAGCCGGTCCTCCGGCTCTTTCCGCACTGGAACTGGCCCGGCCGGGAGGGGCAGGTGATTCCGGTGCTGGCATACACCAACTGCAACATCGTGGAGCTGTTTCTCAACGGCCGCTCGCTGGGAGAAAAGCGTTACGAGTTCCCGGCCCAGGGCACCTCGGGAGGCTGGAACAGCTACGCGCTGCCCCGGGTCCACCCGACCACCAATGACCTGCACCTGAGCTGGGACGTGCCCTACCAGCCGGGGGTACTGCGGGCGGTGGGCAAGCGCCGGGACGGCACTGCGGCCTGCGAGACGGAAGTGCGGACCGCCGGTCCGCCTGCCGCCATCCGACTGTCAGCGGACCGCGACACCATCACTACGGGCTTTGGTGATGTGTCCCAGATCAGCTTCGAGGTCGTGGACTCGGCCGGTACGGTGGTGCCGACCGCCGGCCATGCGGTGCAGTTCACCGTTTCGGGCGGAAGCATCCTGGCGCTCGACAACGCCGAC
>DATCXX010000208.1:0-9714 GCA_036565615.1 Gemmatimonadales bacterium
CGTCTCCATCGCGCCGGAAGGCGGGGTGGCCAGCCGGAGCACCGGAGTACAAACCCTGCACTACGGGGTGATCGTCAACCACTACGCCCCCTTCGAGGGCGAGAGCGACCGCTGGTCGGCGAGTCTCCAGCGGAGCTACGCACCGTTCGAGGATCGCACCAATCCACCCCGCGCCTATCTCGAGGACGCGACCGACGACCTGGTCCGGACCATATTGCGGTCCAACAGCTATCTCCAGGCGGAGGCCGGGTCGGCGCGCTCGGAGACCATCGACGGCGCACCCGGGTTCTCGGTGGTGTTGTCGGGGCGGTCGCCGGTCACCGGTGACGACGAGCAGGTGACCCTGTTCACCCGCGGCCTGCCCGACGGCCACGTGGTGTATGCGATCGCGGTCGCGCCTGCCCGGGAGGCCGCTGCCCTCGATCCGACCTTCCGTCGGATGGTCCAGTCCCTCCGGATCAACGACGAGGCAGCCCACCGGGCGACCACGGTGAGCGTGCGGCCGTAACAGCAGCCTTCAGCCGTCGGCCATCAGCCTTCAGCCGGGGCCGGGATCAGCAGCTTGATCCCGGCCCCGCTCTCTTTGCGTCTTCGCGTCTTTCCGCCGGTGAAGAAACCATCTCCCGGGTGCCCCCGTAGTCTGTCTCACTATGCAACCTCTCCTCCTGGCTTTGGTGCTGTTCCAGTCTCCCGAGACCCCAAAGCAGGGCATTCCCACCGACAGTTACGCGAACCAGCCTACCGCCGACCTGGTCACCCGGGCCCGGTCCGCCCGGGAGCGCAACGAGCGGCTGGTCACCTCCTACACTGCCACGGTGACCCAGAAGATCGGTGCCGGGATCCGCGCCCTGTCGCGTGACCGGATGCTCTTCCACCAGGAGCTATCGGCCAACATCACCTGGAAGCGGGACGGGAAGAGCACCATCGAAGTCACCGGGGCGCGTCAGGCGCTGCCCGCCGTCACCCGGGGCGAGAAGGTCCCCGGCGACCTCGACTCCAGCGTGCGCTGGCTGGTGGTCAATCCCGCCGAGGATTACCTGGGGATGCTGGGCGACGACGCGGATGGGTTCGTGTATCCGCTCAAGGAAGGCGCCGAGCTCGACTACCGCTACGCCATCGGCGACACCACCATCATCACCCTGGCCAGCGGCAAGCAGATCCGGCTCATCCAGCTCGAGGTGACCCCCCGACGCTCGGAATGGAAGCTGATGTCGGGAGCCCTCTGGTTCGACGCCGATACCTACGGCCTGGTGCGCGCCGTGTTCCGCCCCGCCCGCCCCTTCGACATGCGTCGGGACAGCGATCCCGACGACATGGAGGACGTCCCCTCCTGGGTCAATGCCACCGGCGAGATCCGCTTCATCACGATGGAGTACGGTTTCTACGAGGATCGCTGGTGGATGCTCCGGTACGCCGCCCTCGACGCCATCGGCACCGCAGGCTCCTGGCTCGGGGTCCCGCTCAAGTTCGAGCGGGTGTACACCGACTACGAGGTGGAGGGGGGGGCCCCACCGCCGGCGGGATCCACCTTCCGGCCCGCCGGCACCGTGCGGCGGAGGGAACGAAGCCCGGAGGAGGATTACGACCCCGATGCATGGCGCGCCGTCCGCGACAGCCTGCGGGCGCTCCGGCGGGAGTGCCTCGATACCATGACCTCCCGGAGCCAGAGCGGCGATTGCATGCGGCTGGGCCGGCAGCGCGACACCACCCTCTCGGTTATCGTCCCCCTCGATACCCTCTCCCTGCTATCCAGCCCCACCCTCGGAGCGCCGATCCTGGAGATGGGAGATGTGATCACCGAAGCGGAGCTGCGCGGGATGGCCGATGCGATCAAGCAGCTCCCCGGCGCGCCGGGCGCCCGCCGGGTGGAGATCCCCAGGAATCTCCAGGCGGTGCTCCGGCACGCCCGCTACAACCGGGTGGAAGCCCTCTCGCTCGGGATCGGCGGCAGCATCCAGCGGGGCCGCCTCACCGCGGACGGCCTGGGCCGTATCGGGCTGGCCGACGGGGTGCCCAACGGCGAGCTCGGGGTGTCGCTCGCGGGGCAGCGGACCCGGTTCCGGCTGGGCGGGTACCGGAGGCTGGCCGCAGTGAATCCCGACACCCGCCCCTTCGGGGTGGTGAACAGCGTGTGGGGGGTGCTGGCCCAGCGGGATGATGGCGACTACTTCCGCACCCTGGGTGTCGAGCTGACCGGTCAGAACACCGAGACCGGTTGGTGGAGCTGGCGGCTGTTCGGGGAGCAGCAGAAGGCGGCCTTCGTGGAGACCGACTTCAGCCTGCCGCATCTGTTCGACGGAAACACCAGCTTCAGGCCCAACGTGGTGGCGGACCGGGCCGATGCATTCGGCGCTTCGGTCACTCTCCACGGCAATCAGCCGCTCTCCCGAACCCTCCAGCTCGGCGGAGACCTCACCGTCGAGGCGGTCACCGGCGACTACGACTTCGGGCGGGGGAGCGCCACGGTGCGGGCGATCGTGACGCCCCGGGCGCTGCTCGCGGTCGCGGTCGAGGCCTCGGCCGGCGTCAGCACCGGCCTGGTCCCGACCCAGGGCCGCTTCTATCTGGGCGGGCCCGCAACCCTCAGGGGTTACGATGGCGCCGTGATTGCGGGGACCGCCTACTGGCGCGGGCGTCTCGAGGTCGGCAATACCTTCCCCGCGGCGCGGCTGACCGCCTTCACCGATGTCGGGTGGGCGGGTCCGCGCTCGGCCTTCTCCCGGGGCCGGCCGCTCATCGGCAGTGGCGTAGGGGCGAGTCTGCTCGACGGCCTGGTTCGCATGGATCTGTCCCGGGCCCTGCGCACCCCCACCGGGTGGCGCTTCGACCTCTATTTCGACGGCCGCCTCTAGCACCGCGAGGCCGACCCCCCAGTCATTGCGAGGCCGCGGAGCGGCCGAAGCAATCCCGACCCTCTCGCGGCAGGCGGGATATTTCCCTAGTTTGTCGGGGTCCGAAACCCCCTCCGAGGCCATCCATGCTCTCGCTGTTCCTGCTGGTGACAAGTCCGCTCGTGGCGGTCCCCGCGCGTGCTGCCGAGCCTCCCCGGATCGCGCTTCCGGTCGTCGAGGCCAATGACAACCGGCAGCCTGCCGGTAGCCGGAGCGGGAACCTGCTGACGCTGCAGCTGGAGGCCCGCACCGGACTCTGGTATCCCGAAGGGCCGACCGGCCGGGGACTGGAAGTCGCGGCATTCGGCGAGCCGGGCAAGCCGCTGCAGAATCCCGGTCCGATGATCCGGGTTCCCGCCGGTACCGAGGTCCGGATCGCGCTCCGGAATACGCTGGACCGTCCGCTCACGGTATTCGGCCTGGGGAAGACCCGGGGCAAGACCGACAGCCTCATGGTGACTGCGGGCGGCAATGCGACCGCGACCTTCATGGCCGGCGTCCCCGGCATCTACTACTACTACGCCCGCTCGGCTCCCGGCCCCTTCGGCGGGCGGCAGGAAAAGGACGCCGAGCTGAACGGCGTCATCGTGGTCGACGCTCCGGGGGCCGCATCGCGCTATCCGGACCGGGTGTTCTTGATCTCGTGGTGGTTCACCCTCGATTCGACCAGCAAGTCGGGACTGGGCCGCGCGACCATGGCCATGAACGGCCTCTCCTGGCCGCACACCGAGCGGATCGACCTGGTGCAGGGAGATTCGACCCGCTGGCACCTGATCAACCTCACCGAGGTCGATCATCCGATGCACCTGCACGGCTTCTATTTCCAGATGGAGGCCAAGGGCGACGGGGTCCGGGATACGGTGTACGCCCGGACCGCCCAGCGGCTGGCCGTCACCGAGATCATCGCCCCCGGCCAGACCATGACCCTGGCCTGGTCGCCCACCCGGGCGGGCAACTGGATCTATCACTGCCACTTCATCGGCCACGTCTCTCATCACGCGGCGCTGGACACCGACCGGGGGACGCTCGACGAAGCTTTGCTCGCCCATCACCAGACCGACCGGCCGCACCAGATGTACGGCCTGGTCCTCGGCATCCGGGTGGCCCCGAGAGGTTCCGCGGTGGCCGAGACCCGCGCCCCGAGGCCGATCCGCCTGCTGGTCCGGGAGAAGGACCGGATCTACGGCGAGCATACCGGATTCGCCTACGTCCTGGGGGGGTCGAAAGAAGAAGCCGACCCGGCCACCCTGCCGCCGCCGCCGGGCCCGACGCTGGTGCTGGAACGGGGCGCGCCGGTCGTGGTGACGATCGTGAATCAGTCGAAGGAGCGGGCCGCGGTTCACTGGCACGGCATCGAGCTGGAGAGCTTCCCGGACGGGGTGCCGGACTGGAGCGGACAGGGCACCGAGATTCTCCCCTCGGTCCGCCCGGGCGATTCGATCACGGTGCGGTTCACCCCGCCCCGCGCGGGGACCTTCATGTACCACTCGCATTTCAACGAGGAGCAGCAGATCAGCTCGGGACTCTACGCCCCGCTGCTGGTGGTGGAGCCGGGCCAGCGCTTCGACCCCGAGACCGATCGCATCCTGATGTTTTCCTCGGGAGGCCCTACCGTCAACGTGATCGCGGGGCCCTTCTCGCCGACGGTGCTCAACGGGAAGGCTCAGCCCGGGCCGATGGAGTTCAAGGCCGGGACGACCTACCGGCTGCGGCTGCTCAACATGACCGGCGACGTCAACACCATCGTCGCACTGCTGGACGGCCAGACCCCGGTCGAGTGGCGGCTGCTGGCGAAGGATGGCGCCACCGTGCCGGCTCACCAGGCCACCACCCGACCCGCCACCCTGTTCTTCGATCCGGGCGAGATCTACGATTTCGAATTCACCCCGAAGGCGCCGGGGAGCCTGATCCTGCGCTTCGGCCCCCCCGACGCGCCCCCCGAGTTCGGAGTGCCCAAGAAGGTGGACGTAGCCGTGATCGTGAGGTGAGAGGTGAGAGGTGAGAGGTGAGAGGTGAGAGGTGAGACGGAAAAAACGCAGGACCGTCTCACTTCTCACTTCTCACCGCTCACCGATTCATGCAGCGGTCGCGCTGATCCTTGCAGGAGTCCCTGGTCCCTCCCCGTTTTTCCCTGTTACCCCAGTCTTCCCCGTTCCCCCTTTTTTCCCCGTTCCCCGCTTGCTAGTTTTAGGGAAAACCGGCGCGCGGCCGCGCGGGAGAATCGATAGATGAAAACCCTTGCTCCCCCGATCACCCCCACCGTTCTCATGGTGGACGACAACGCGGCCTTCCTGGAGAGCACGGTCCGGGTGCTCCGCGCCGCCGGGATTTCCCATCCGGTCATCACCGCCGGCAACGCCACCGAAACGATCAACTCGATTCACACCCTCGAGGGGCCCGCGATTCTGTTCGTGGACCTGAACCTCCGGGGCCGGATGAACGGCACCGCCCTGCTGCGCTACGCCCGGAGCATCGCGCGGCATCCGGTGGTGGCGTTCTATCTCTCGGCCGATGAGCGGGAGGACGTTCAGGCGGCTGCGCTCCGGGCCGGCGGCGCCTCGGGGTACCTGGTCAAGCCGGTCCACCCCGACCGGCTGATCGCGCACATCGCCATCGCGACCGAGCAGATCGAGAACATCCTGGGCGCCAACCACGACGTGCTGACCGGCAGCCTGCTTTCCCGCAAGGAGTTCGACATGCGGGCCGTGGTCGAGCTGGAGCGAGCCGCCCGGTCGCAGGGCCAGACCGCCGGGATCTTCGCCGACATCGACGACTTCAAGTCGGTCAATACCAACTGGGGACACCTGGTGGGGGACCGGGTCATCCGGGGCGTGGCGGCCTGCTTCCACAAGCACCTGCGCCACTCCGACTCGGTGTGCCGCTACGGGGGAGACGAGATCTTCATGCTGCTCCCCGACACCACCCCGGAGCTGGCCCACCAGGTGGCCGACCGCATCGAAGGGGCGGTCCGGCGTCTCCGCATCGACAACGACCGGGGTGGGACCGTGAGCGTCACGATTTCACTCGGCGTCGCATTTCTGCAGGGCGACGAGATTGGCGACGACCCGGCCGAAGGGCTCCTCGAGCTGGAGCGCCGCTGCGACCGGGTCATGTACCAGCGCAAATCGAGGTCGAAAGCCGGCTGAGCCCGACCTAGCTCCCCGTCTCCAGCGCGCATCCGGCCGGCTGCGTCGCGCGAATGATGCATTCCGCCCGGGGCAGCGGAAACTTCGAAAAGATCTTGTGGGCCGGAAGATCCTTCGGCAGTGTGCCGAGCTTCCCGTAGTGCCGCAGGTCGATCCAGCGGTGACCCTCGAACAGCAGGGAATAGCGCTTCTCGTACAGCAGCGCATCGAGCACCGCGGCCGCCGTCTGGGGTCCGGCATACGCCGGAAGCCCGCCTGAGTTCACCCGGATCAAATTGATGTCCTGCAGCGCGAGGGCGATGTTGTTGAGGCCCAGGTTGGCTTCCGCCCGCAGCAGGATCAGCTCCTCGTTCCGGATGATCGGAACCGGGGCGGTCGGCGAATTGTAGACCGAGAAGAGGATATCGGTCGTAATCCCCTGGGTGGTGACCGGCTCGTCTCGCGGCTTGACCTTGGCCTCGAACCGCAGGTCCCGTCCGCCGCCGGTCCTGAGCTGCGCGTCGGTCCGGAGCGACGGGTGGGCGTTGAGAGCGCGGCCTTCCGGATCGAACAAGTTGTTCAGGATGTCTCCGGAGGCGGCGCTAAAGACGTGGTACGCCCCCATGGTCAGCGGGGCGCCGGTGTCGAGGAAGGACCCCGACAGAGCCGTGAGCGCGCCGGCCCAGTCGTTCAGGTACACCGCCACCCGGGCCCGGATCGCCCGGTTGAACCGGATGAACGAGACCGGGACGTCGAAGTCGTCGAAGCCGATGGAAAGCGGAAACGAGAATGTCGGCCCCGCATTCAGCAAATGGGCCCGTCCTTCGTCGAGGAGGGTCACGATCCGGGCGAAGGTTTCGGCTCGGGTGACCACGTCGGCGGGAGGATCCGTGGGCGGAATATCGGCATCGATCACCGCGCCGTTGGCGTCGCGGGTATCGATCACCCAGAGCAGGTCGAGCGCCTGGATGGTCTTGGCAAAGCCGCGGACGCCTTCCTTCTGCGCGTCGCTCAGGCCGACCACTTTCTCGACCGCGGCGAGTACGGTATTCCCCGTCCGGATATTGGCGTAGCGCTGTCCCCAGAGGTTGCCCCCGAACGCGGGGCTCCCCCCGTCCAGCGGCCCCCCGAGCATTTCGGACACAAAGCGCGGATCCGCGGGGTCCAGGTTGTATCCCTCCCGGCCCAGGATGGCGAGCAGCGGAATGAACCCGTTCTGCACCCCCCAGCTGGTCCTGAGTCCGATGAGCAGGCCGGTCGTCGCGGTGTTGACACCGGTCGGAGTGGGGGTGTTCTGCAGCTCGTCCAGCCCGGGATTGTTCAGATCGGTCGCATCGAACGCGTCGCACCCGCCCACGAGCAGGGCGGCGGCGAGGGCGGTGGCCGCCAGGGCCTTGGTGGTCGAGGTCATGGCTCAGAACCTCAGATCGAGGGTGAAGAAGAAGCTGCGGCTCGGCGGGAACGGCGTCACGTCGATGTTCCGCGCGATGGCCTGATTTCCGAAGTTGGAGACCTCCGGATCGAGTCCGCTGTACGGCGTCGCGGTGAACAGATTCCGCCCGCTCAGACTGATCCGCCCTCCCTGAAAGACCCCCCAGAGCGATCGTACCACGCTGGAGGGGAGCTCATAGGACAGCGAGACCTCGCGCAGCTTGAAGTAGGTGGCTCGCTCGACGTAGTTCGCTGCCACCGTGCCGAAGCCCGACAGCCGGGCCTGTCCGACGGTCAGCGTCGAGCCGGGAATCGGGTCGGCAAAGTCTTCCGTGACACCGCCGAAGTCGTACAGCAGCCGGGTGAGGTTGAGGATCTCGCTGCCCTGCTGCCAGTCGGCCAGGACGTGGAATCCGAAGTTTTTCCAGGTCAGGTCGCTGATGAAGGCCATCCGGAAGTCGGGATTCGCGTCGCCCACCGTCCGGACCGTATCCCGGCCGTCCGGCAGGGTGTCGTTACCGACGATCTGGGTCGCCGACTTGCCCAGCTCGATCCTGAACGCGCCCAGGGAGGTCCCGAACCCGCCGGTCTCGAACGCCGGAACCGGAAGCTCGGTGATCTTGCTGCGGTTGGCGGAGAAGGTGGTCCGGAAATACCAGCTCATCGCGCTGGTCTGCACCGGCACCAGCCCGAGCGCCAGCTCCACCCCGCGGGTCCGGAGCTTGCCCCCGTTGAAGATCTCGCTTACCAGCCCCGAGGAGGGCGCCAGGGTCCGGGTCAGCAGCAGGTCGCTGATGTTCTTGAGATACGCCGTGGCCTCGAACGAGACCCGCGATCCGGCGAGCTGCCCATCCACTCCGACCTCGATCTCCCGCTGCCGCTCCGGCTTCAGGGTCGCCGATCCCGTGGTGGCGCCGACCACCAGCCCGGGAATGCCGCCGATGTTGTTGGTCGCGGTCAGCGGGGTGAATTTCTGGCCGTAGAGCGGCTCGTTGCCCGATTCCCCGTAGGCGGCCCGCAGCTTCAGCTCGTTGAGGAAGCCGATGCCGCTCCGGGCAACCAGATAGGACGCCGCCGCCTTGGGGTAGAGATGGTACTTGTGGCTGTTGGCATTCAGGCTGGACCGGTCGCCCCGGAGGCCGGCGGTGAGGAGAAGCCGATCGTCCATCATCAGCACTTCCTCCTGCGCGAAGCCGCCGAGATTCACGATCAGCTGGCGGGCCTGATTCACCTGCACATTGGTGCCCGAATTGACGTTGGGCTGGCCGGCGATGAGGTTCCGGCTCACGATCCGGCTGATATCCAGATCCCGCCGGGCGTACTGCACCCCGGCGGAAGTCGTGGCCCGGAACCCCCCGCCCGTGTAGGTGTGCACCGCGTTCACCCCGAGATTCAGATTCAGATTGTCGCTCTTGCTGAGGAGCGAAGTACCCGGGAGTCCGTCCTGCGGCTCGAACTGGAGCTCGGGCGGGAACAGCAGCGCATTCTTCTGGTCGAAGAAATCCGCCCCGCCGCTGAAGACCGCCCGGAACGAGTTGTTTTCCCCGGTAACGACGTTCCAGTTCAGATTGGTCCCGACGGTGAAACGCCAGACATCCTCGTCGTTCTGCATCAACGCCGCGGTCTGGAGGGGATTGGAGCCGATGAACCCATTGCGCGGAAAGGTGCCGTCGGGGTTCTGCCGCAGATCGGCGAAGCTGGGCGTGAAGGCCAGCGCCACGTAAAAGCTGGTGCCGGTGTTGTCGTTGTTGGTCAGGCCTCGCTGGGCCCGGGTGTGCACCAGGTTGGTGCGCAGCCCGGCCTCCAGGGTGTTCCCCAGCCGCTGGTCGAGGTTGAGCCGCACCGACTGGCGCTGGAATCCGGTGTTCGCGATGATCCCCTCGTCGTTCTGCACCGTCCCCGACGCCATGTACCGGGTGTTGCCCGACCCGCCCGAGAGCGTGGCGTTGGTCTGGCTGGACAGCTTGTTTCGCCCGGCCAGCTCCTCCTCATGGTCGAAGTAGGGGCACGAGCTGGCGGTGCAACCGTTCGCGGCGCCCACGCCGGGCCGGTAGGCCGCGTCGACATCGGCGGCGTTGGCGAACCGCCTCGATCCGACCTTGTTGGAGAGGGAGAACACCCCGAAGGCCTGGCTGATGCTGCCCCGGGTTGCCCCGGTCCGGCCCCGCTTGGTGGTGATGATCACTACCCCATTCGAGGCGCGCCCGCCGTAGATCGCGGCCGCCGAAGCGCCCTTCAGAATCTCGATGCTCTCGATGTCGGCGGGG
>DATCXX010000215.1:0-4725 GCA_036565615.1 Gemmatimonadales bacterium
AGCGGGCGGTTTCGTGACTGCTGTGAAACCGCCCCTTCGAGCCCGCCGTCGTGAAAGAGTGACCCCCCGCGTCGCACTGCTCGCCTTCTGCCTGGTCTTTCCTCCGGTCCTGCCTGCTCAGGCCGAGGCGGACTCCGCCCGGGTGGCGCGGGAGGCGTGGCGCCAGGCCATGCCGCTGTTTCGGCGCCAGGAGTACGCCGCCGCTCGCGAGCTGGTGCGCCGGGCCTATCGGGCCTGGCCGTCCCAGCCGGTCTATGTCGCGGGGTATGCCGCGGCCTCGGCCCGGGTGCTCGACACCGCGGCCACCCTCGAGGCGCTGACGCTGCTCGCCGATCTGGGACTGTCGGCCGACTTCGCCGGGGGAGCCGACTTCGCGGGTCTGCGCGACGCGCCGGCACTCCGCGAGGTGGCCAGGAGACTCGCGGCCAACGCGACCCCGATGGCGAAAAGCGCGGTGGCGGTCACCCTGGCCGAGCCGGATTTCTTTCCGGAAGGGATCTCCCACGATCCCAGGAGTGGCGCGTGGTACCTCGGCAGTATCCGGCGCCGCAAGGTGACCCGGGTGCTTCCCGGTGGTGCTTCGGAGGATCTGGTGCGGGAAGGGCAGGACGGACTCTGGTCGGTGCTCGGGGTGCGGGCCGATCCGGTGCGCAGCACGTTATGGGTGACGACCGCGGCGATTCCGCAGGGCGCCGGCTACCTGGCCGCGGACAGCGGGCGCTCCGGCGTGTACGCCTTCGATCTCGAGAGCGGCAGGCTCAAGGGACGCTATCTCCTCCCCCATGCTCCCGCCGGACATCTGCTGGGCGATCTGGTCGTGGCGGCGAACGGGGATGTCTATGCCACCGACAGCCGGGACCCGGTGATCTGGCGGATCCGCTCCGGAGCCGGTGAGGCGCAGGAGTTCCTGCGCCATCCGCTGTTTCGCTCGCTCCAGGGGCCGGCGCTCGACCCATCGGGGCGCATCCTCTACGTCGCAGACTATTCCCACGGCGTCCTCGCGGTGGACCTCAACACCAGGCAGGTGCGGGCACTGCCGGCGCCGCCCCGCACCACCGTGCTGGGCATCGACGGACTGGCCTGGTACGACGGCTCGCTGATCGCGGTCCAGAACGGCGTATTCCCCGCGCGGGTCCTCCGGCTCCGGCTCGACCGGCCGGGCCAGCGGATCACCGAGGTGACGGTGCTGGACCGGAATCTCAGCGAGGCGACCGAACCCACCATCGGCACGGTGTGGGAGCGGCGCTACTTCTACGTCGCCAACAGTCAGTGGGAGGCCTACGACGACGGAGGCCGGCTCCGGTCCGGGGTTCGGCTTGCGCCGCCGCGCATTCTCGAGATCAAGCTTCCCTGAAGCAGCTCCGCATTCATCATTGCGAGGTCCGGAGGGCCGCAGCGATCTTCCGGGATTGCTTCGCCGCCGAAGGCGGCGGCTCGCAATGACTCTAGGGAAAGGGAAGCATCGTGCCAGGTCGTGTTTCCACATTGACCGCTTCGGCCGTCCTGCTGGCGCTGGGCTCGCTCCCCGTCTCGGCGCAGCCGCCCCGTCCCGCGACGAATCTTCGCTACCAGATCACCTTCGATTCCGCCACCGCCGCGGAGCGTAAGATCCGGATCGGGATGCGCTTCGATGTCGCGCGGGCGGGCCCGGTCCTGCTCTCGCTGCCGGCGTGGACGCCCGGGGCCTACGAGCTCAGCAACTACGCCCGCAAGGTCTCCGGCTTTTCCGTCAGCGGCCCCGGTGGCCCGCTCGACTGGGACAAGACCGACTACGACACCTGGCGGGTGCGCGCGGTCGGCCCCGGCACCGTATCGCTCGAGTTCGATTTCCTGGCCGACTCGCTCGACAATGCCATGGCGTGGTCGAAGGACGACTTCCTCCTGGTCAACGGCACCAACGTCTTTCTCTATCCCGAGGGATTGGGGATGGAGTTCGGCGCCCGGGTGAGCGTGACCACCGCGCCCGGCTGGCAGGTGGTGAGCGGGCTCGACGCCGATGGGGGCCCGGGGCGGTACCGGGCGACGAATTATCACGACCTGGTGGACATGCCGTTCTTCATCGGGCGGATGGACGTGGACAGCAACCAGGTCGAAGGGATCTGGCACCGGCTCGCCACCTATCCCTCGGGGCAGCTCCGGAGCGCGGGACGGCGGGTGCTCTGGGAGCAGATCACCGCCATGGTGCCGCCCCAGTCGAAGGTGTTCGGCGAAACGCCGTGGAAGCACTATTCCACCCTGCTGATCTTCGACTCCACGTTCGGGGGCGGGAGCGCGCTGGAGCATCAGAATTCCCACGTCGGCATCTACAATCCGCAATTCATCGGCACCGCCCTGCTGGCCTCGATCACGGCGCACGAGATCTTCCACGCCTGGAACGTGAAGCGGCTGCGGCCGGCGGACCTGGTGCCCTACCGGTACGACCACCCCCAGCCGACCGCGCTGCTCTGGGTCAGCGAAGGCATCACCGATTACTATGCCGACCTGGCGCTGGTGCGGGGCGGGATCATCGATTCCACGGTGTTCCTGTCGGTGACCGAAGGCAAGCGCGAGCATACCGAGCAGACCGTTCCGGTGGCGCTGGAGGACGCTTCCCTTACCACCTGGATCCATCCGACCGACGGTACCGCGGACATCTACTACGACAAGGGCTCGCTGGCGGGCCTGCTGCTCGACATCCTGATCCGGGACGGGAGCGACAACCGCCGCTCACTGGACGACGTGATGCGCGGGCTCTATCAGAGCACCTTCAAGCGCGGCAAGGGCTTTACCACCGCCGAATGGTGGGCCGAGGTGACCCGGGCGGGGGGAGGACGCTCCTTCAGCGAATTCTCCCGGAAATACATCGACGGCCGGGAGCCCTTCCCCTGGAAGACCGTCGGGGCACTGGCCGGGATCCGGCTTCAGTCCGACACCACCCGGGAGATCCGGCTCGGGGTGAACACCCTGTCGGACAGCTCCCGGGTGTTCGTGACCGCGGTGACCCGGGGGAGCGCCGCGGACGACGCCGGCATCGAGCCGGGCGACCAGCTGCTCCGGGTGGGCGCGATCGAGGTCAAGGACGAGAACTTCGCGATCCAGTTCCGGGCCCGCTACGACAGCCTGGTGGGCACCACCATCCCGGTGGTGGTCATGCGCAACGATGCGGAGCGCACGGTGCAGATGCAGGTCCGCCGGGAAACGATCGTGCAGTCCCACCTGCAGTGGGATCGGGCGGCAAGCGCCAAGGCGGCGCGGATTCGGAACGGGATCTTGAAGGGGGAGACTGGCGGGTGAGTGGTGAGTGGTCAGTGGTGAGTGGTCAGGGGTCAGTGGTCAGGATCTTCCCCTGATCACTGACCACTGACCACTGATCACTCCTACTCCTGCGACTTCTTCGGCGCCACCTGCACCGCCAGCGCCAGCAGCTGACGCTGGGTGGTGCCGCGGCGGAGCAGGTCGAGCGCCGCGCTCATCTGCGGGTCCTGCGGGATGCCCCGGCGCAGCCAGGTCGAGTCGCCGAAGGCGAGGATGGTGAACCGCTCCTCGATGTTGCGATCGATCACCGGCCGGGCGGCGTCGAACTGGGCCCGGGTGACCGGAACCTTGGCCTTCATCAGCCGGTTGAAGAACTCGTCGCGCATCTCCGGGGTCACCACGAAGTCGCGCTTCAGACTCCCCTTGGACTCCAGGGCATAGTTGTAGAGGGTCACGTACCAGGTGCGGAAGTCCTGGGCCAGGGCCCGGGCCAGCTCGCGTTCGGCCGTGGTGGCCGAGTCGGGCGTGACTACCACGTCGGGGGTGATGCCGCCGCCGCCCAGGATCTTGCGCCCTGCGTCGGACTTGAAGACCGGGCGCGCCTTCACGGTGTCTCCCGCGGCCGAATCCCGCGCGTATTCCACGAACCGGTCGTCTCCCAGCCGGTCATGCTCGGCCTGGATCGAGCGGCCGCTCGGGGTGTACCACTTCCCGGTGGTCAGCTTGATGTACCAGCCCCCTTCCATCGGGAAGAGGGTCTGCACCAGCCCCTTGCCGAAGGAGGTGGTGCCGACCACCAGGCCGCGGTCGTGATCCTGGAGGGCGCCGGCCACGATCTCGGAGGCCGAGGCGCTGCCGCCGTCCACCATCACCACGATCGGCATCGAGTCCACCACCGAGGGCCGGCTGGCGGTGGCCACTTCGGGGGTCTTGCCGCGGTGGCGGACCACCACGATTTCCTGGCCCGGCTTGAGGAAGAGGTCGCTGATGTCCAGCGCCTGGTCGAGCGAGCCCCCGCCATTGCCGCGGAGATCGAGGACGAAGCTCCGGGCGCCCCGGCGCCTGAGGTCGAGCAGGGCCTTGGCCACGTCCTCCGCGGCCGAGTCGTTGAAGCTCTGGAGCGGGATGTAGCCCACCCCGTTGTCGAGCACCAGCGAATAGGGCACCGCGGGGACCCGGATCACCGCCCGGGTGAACCGGCCCCGGATCGGCTGGGCCACCCCCGCTCGCTGGAATACGACGTCCACCTTGGTCCCGGGCTGCCCTATGAGCCTGCCGGAGACCTGGTCGAGCCGGAGGCCCACCACCGACACCGAATCCACCGCCATGATGTGGTCGCCGGGCTGCACCCCGCCGGCTTCGGCGGGACTGTTGGGGAAGACCCGGGCCACCACGATCTGGTCGTCCTGGGGCTCGATCTGCATGCCCAGGCCGCCGTAGTTGTTCCGCAGGGTGTTGCGCTGGAAGGAGGCGATTTCCTCGGGCGAGTAC
>DATCXX010000237.1:0-2671 GCA_036565615.1 Gemmatimonadales bacterium
GGCGGGCGGCCCGACCCGCATCTTTCTCGAGCGCATCGTCGAAGGAGAATTGCCGGAGTCCTCTTTTCTCTACGTGGTCGAGGAGATCCGCCGGGTGCTCGGCAGCACCGGCCAGGTGAGCCAGCTGGGCCGGTCCTTCTCCTGGTCCATGGGCAAATCACCCTCCAGCCGCAACCTGGAGATCAGCGTCAGCGTGCGGGCCGGCAGGACCCGCATCGCGGTGGACGAAAACCTGATCCCGCTGGTGGGCATGGTCTACGGCCCGGTTGGAGGGGGCATGGGCGGCGCGGGGATGGGGGTGCTCTCGGGGATTCTCGCGGGCACTTTGGGAAACCCCGCGCTGATCGCCGTCGCCGCTCCATTCTGGTTTGCGCTGACCTACGGCACCGGCCGGGCGATTTATGCGACCGCAACCCGCCGACGGCTGCGGGACCTCACCAAGCTGGCCGACCAGCTCGCGGCGGTCACCGAAGACGAGATCCATTCGAGCCCGGCGCTGCCCGGCCCTTCCGACCAATTCACCCCCCGCTTTCCGGAGTCCCGATGAAATCGAACGTCGGCCGCCTATCGGTCATGATGTTCCTCCAGTACGCGGTGTGGGGGGCGTGGCTTCCCCTGGCCGCCCGCTATCTCACCGCGCCGGTCGCGGAAGGCGGACTGGGATTCACCGGTACCCAGATGGGATTGATCCTCGGGCTGGCCGGCTCGATCGGGGCGGTCTGCGCGCCCTTCATCGCCGGCCAGCTCGCCGACCGGCATTTCAGCACCGAGCGGTTCCTGGCGGTCCTGCTTGCGGTCGGCGGGGTGGTCAAGTGGATCACCGCGTCGCAGACCGGGTATGGAGCCTGGCTCATGCTCTCCATCGCCTACAGCGTGGTCTACATGCCGACGCTGGCCCTGTCCAACTCGATGGCGTTCGCCAACCTGGATAACCGGGAGCGGCAGTTCCCCAAGGTCAGGGTGTGGGGCACCATCGGGTGGATCGCCGCGAGCTGGATCTTCCCGATGATCTACCTGCAAAGCGGATTGCAGCTCCAGCTGATGCCGCCTTTCCTGGTGGGGCCCGAGCTGCCCAACGTGACCGCCCGTCTGGCCGACTCGCTCCGGTTCTCGGCCCTGATCTCCTGGGGGTACGCGCTGTTCTGCCTCACGCTCCCCCACACGCCACCCCGGAAGGACGCGGCCGAAAAGCTGGCGTTCAAGAGGGCCTTCGGGCTGCTGCGGGAGCCGTCCTTCGCGGTGCTGATCGCCGCCGCGCTGCCGATCAGCATCATCCACCAGGTCTATTTCCTCCAGACTCCGCCGTTCCTCTCCCACCTGGGCCTGCTCGACAGCCAGATCGGCCCGGCCATGACCATCGGCCAGTTCAGCGAAATTCTCGTGATGGCGCTGCTGGGCGCGATGCTCGCGCGGCTCGGCTTCCGGACCGTGATCACGATCGGGGCCCTGGCCTATTTCGTCCGCTACATGATCTGGAGCCTGACCTCGCTCCCGGTGGAAGTCCTGGTCGCCAGCCAGGTGTTGCACGGCATTTGCTACGCCTGCTTCTTCGCCTCAGCGTACATCTACACCGACCGGGTCGCACCTGCCGACGTGCGCCACTCGGCCCAGACGGTGTTCGGGATCATCATCCTGGGTGGCGGACCGGTGCTGGGAGGACTGCTTTCCGGGTGGCTGGCCGACACCTATGCCCGGACCGCCGGTGTGGTGGATTATGGCGCACTGTGGCGAGTGGTGTCCCTGATCGGCCTGGCTGCGACCATCCTGTTCTGGATCGGCTTCCGGGAGCGAAGGGTCGGATCGGCCATCGCGGGGCCCGAACTGGCTCCCCCCGAGGCCGGGGTGTAAACCCTGCGCCCATGGCCGGCATCCCATTCTCGTGTCCGCACTTGCCGTCGTCGCCGCCCCGCCGCTGCAGCACGCGCGCCCGCTGGTCCATCCAGCCGGGATGAGCGAGCTGGTACGCCGCGCCCAGGCGGGGGACTCCGACGCCTTCGCCGCGCTCTACCGGACCCACGTGGGCAAGGTGCACGCGCTCTGTCTCCGGCTCGCCGGGGATGCCCACGATGCCGCCGACCTCACCCAGGACGTCTTCGTCCGGGCCTGGGAATCGCTGGCCAGTTTCCGGGGAGAGAGCGCGCTGGGAAGCTGGCTGCACCGGCTGGCGGTCAACGCCTTTCTGGGAACCCGGCGGGCTTCGACCCGCCGCGAGCTGCGGGTCTTCCCGGTGGCGGACCCCGGCGTGCTGGAGCGGGGCGACGAGACGGCGGCGCCCGGGCTCTCGATGGACCTGGAGCAGGCCATCGCGGGATTGCCCAAGGGAGCCCGAACCGTGTTCGTGCTCCACGACATCGAAGGGTACCAGCATGAGGAGATCGCGCGCATGACCGGCATCGCATCGGGCACCTCGAAGGCCCAGCTCTTCCGGGCCCGCCGCCTACTGCGGGAGGCGCTGGCCCGATGACCTGCCGGGATTTCGAAGCCCGCGCCGACGCCTATGCGGAAGGCCGGCTCAGCCCACGGGAGACCGCGGCATTCGAGGCGCATCTGGATCGCTGCGCCGCCTGCGCCGCGAGGCTGGAGCGCGCCGCCGGGACTCCGCCCGGTCTGGCCGCCCTGCCCCGGTCGATCGAGCCGGCCGTCGACCTCTGGCCCGCCATCCGCGGCCGGC
>DATCXX010000328.1:0-2527 GCA_036565615.1 Gemmatimonadales bacterium
CGCCCGCCACGGCGTCGGGGATGGCGGCGGGATCGGGAAGGGCGAGCGGGGCGAAGGCTGCCGCCAGGATGAGCAGCAGGAGCGCGAGGGCTCCCCAGCGCCCCGACGGATGGCGCCAGGCCCGGCGGAGGAGATCGCGGAGCGAGCCGATCACGAGGGACGCACCCGGGGATCCACCAGCGCGTATCCCAGATCGGCCAGCAACCCGGCCAGCACCACCGCGCCTGACACCAGCATCGCGGTGCCCAGCAGCACGGGATAGTCCCGGGACGCGATGGCCTGGGCGGCCAGCGAGCCGAGGCCGGGCCAGTTGAACACCGACTCGACGAACACCGAGCCGGAGACCAGGATCGGCAGCCAGAGGCCGAGCAGGGTGAGCATGGGAACCAGGGTGTTGCGCCAGGCGTGGCCCCAGCGGACCTGCGGCTCGGGGAGCCCCCGCGCCCGCGCCGCGGTGACGTAATCGAGCCGGAACACCGAGAGCATGGCGGCCCGCTGGTGCCGCATGGTGAGCGCGATGCTGGTGAGCGAGAGGGTGAGCGCGGGCAGGGCGAGGTGACGGAGCAGATCCACCAGCCGGGTTCCCAGGTCGGCGTCGGGAGGCAGCATCGGATCGGTCATCTGCGCCGCGGGGAGGAGCTGCCAGCGCAGACTGACGAACGCCACCAGGACCAGGCCGAGCCAGAAGCCCGGCATCGCGTAGGCAGTCAGCGCCAGCCGGCCGGTCCATCGGTCGAACCGCGAGCCGCGGCGCACCGCCTGCCGTACTCCGAGCCAGATTCCCAGCGTGAAGTTGAGCAGCAGCACCACCCCACCCAGGAGGAGGGTGGCGGGGAGCCGGGAGGCGAGCAGCGAGGTGACCCGGTCGGGGTAGTGCTCGATCGACACGCCCAGGTCGCCCCGCACAGCACCGGCCAGAAAGCTCCGGAGCTGGGCGAGCACCGGCCGGCCGACTCCGAAGCGCTCCTGCAGCACCTCCATCTCACCGGGAGCGACATCGCGGTCGCCCACCAGCCGCGCCAGCGGATCGCCCGGAGCGAGCCGCATGAGGACGAAGAGCAGCAGGACCACGACCACCAGGGTGGCCGCCGCCTGGAGGAGCCGCCCGAGAATCCAGCGAATCACCGGGAGGGCGTACCGGGTCCGTCGCGGGCGATCCGCCGGCCCGGATCCACCGACCAGCGCCACAGGTCCCCGTAGAGCGACTCGGGCCGGAAACTGACGTTGCGATACCGGGTGTGCACCGCGATGGAATTGGCCGGGGAGGCCAGGAAGACCGCCGGCACGTCGGCCTGGAGCATCGCGTAGGCCGAGCGCCAGCTCTTCTCGCTGCCGTTCGCGGTGTAGATGGTGCGGTCGAGGAGGCTGTCGAGCGCGGCATTGCAGTACCACGCCACGTTGCTGCCCGCCCGCCCGGCGCAGGACCAGCTCTGCACGATCCCGGAGGGACTCGGGTCCATGTTGGCGACCGAGAGGTCGAGGTCGAACTCGCCCTTGCTCCGCCGCTCGATGAACACCGGGAAATCCAGCCGGACGATCTCCACCCGGACCCCGATCCGGCGAAGCTGTTCCTGCACCTGCGGCGCCATGATGGCCCGGGTCGCGCTGGTCGCCGGCACACTCAGGCGCAGCACCAGGGGAACGCCGTTCTTCTCCAGCACGCCGTCGCCATCCCCATCTGTCCAGCCGCGCCGGGCCAGCAGTGCGCGGGCCGCGGCCGGCTGGTAGCCCGGTCCGCCGGGCACCAGCGCCCGGGTCCAATGGGCCTGCGCCGCCGGGGCTTCCGCGGGAAGGGCAAATCGTCCGTAGGTGCTCCGGGCCAGGTTGAGCCGGTCGAGGCCCATCGCCAGGGCGCGGCGCACCTCGACATCTCCCAGGATCGGGTGGGGACGCTCCCGGTCGCCCGGGGCACGCTGATTGATCAGCAGGTACAGCACGCTGAGGGAGGGCACCGTGAGCAGCCGGGTGGAGGGGCTTCGGGCCAGGCGCACCGGCCCCGACACCGGCGGTACCGCTTCGAAGAGATCGGCGGTGCCGTCCAGCAGGAGATTCATCTGGGCTTCGGGATCCCGGGCGGTGAGGAACACCACCCGGTCGAGCTTGGGCGCGCCGAGAAAGAATCCGGCATCGGCCTGAAGCTCGAGCTGGCGGCCCGGATCCCGGCGCACCCAGCGGTAGGGACCGTTGCCGACCGGGTTCTTCACGTACTCGGAGCCGGCAAAGGCCGGTCCGCGGGGGATCTGTTCCACCAGGTGGGCGGGAAGCGGCTGGACGTGGTAGGTGGCGTCGTAGAACTGACCTGGATAGGCTCGGCGGAACCTGATCACCACCCGGTGCTCGTTCTCCGCGGTGACCGACGCCAGATAGCGGAGCAGGAGGGCGCGCTGCGGGTCGACCGTCGAGTCACGCACCCGCGCGAAACTGGTGACCACGTCCCGCGAGGTGACCGGCGTCCCGTCGTGCCAGCGCGCCCGGGGGTCGAGCTCGAACACCAGGGTCAGCGAATCCCGGCGGCTCCAGCTCCGGG
>DATCXX010000257.1:0-4520 GCA_036565615.1 Gemmatimonadales bacterium
AGAAGCCCGGCGTCGGCCATCCGGCAGGCGGTGGCCGCGTCGCGTCGGTCCCCGGCGGCGCGGGCTCCCCAGAACGCGGCAACTCCCGCGACCGGGGTCGCGGGATAGTCCCGCAGCAGGATCTCGATCTGGCGCACCGTCGCTTCGGTGTTGCCGACCGCGTAGTCGAGCTGGGCGAGCTGCAGCAGCGCGTCGTCGGCCCAGTCGGACTGGGCGTGATCCACCACCACCCGGCGGAGATGGAGCCGCCGGTCCGCTTCGGTCGCCGCGAGAAAGCCCATGGTGTAGAGGGCTTCCGCATAGAGTGAATCGGTGGGCGCCAGCGAACCCAGAATCCGGCCCACCACCGCGCGAGCCGAGTCGGAGAGGCCGTCCTGGGCCAGCCGGACCGCGGCGGCGAGGCGGGGTTCGCTCTGGGCGGTAAGGTTGTTGGACGGCAGGACGGTAGGTAACAGCGCACCGAGCAAGAGCGCCCACGTTACGCCGACGGCCAAAGCCCTTTGCGCCGTTGCGCCGTTGCGCCTTTGCGCCGCCGTCACGCCGCCTCCCGCTCGCGATGCGCCAGCTGCATCACCAGATCGAGGAGCACCGCGCGCTCGTCGGCCAGGGTGGTGTCCTTGAGACGGGAGTCGGCCCGCCGTGCCGCCAGGATGGCGGCGTTGATCCGGGGCATCGGCCAGGCGTCGGCGACCCCGCTCCAGCGCGCCGCCATCGCCTTGTAATCGAGCTTTGCGGGCCGGGCCCGCAGGACGCTCTGGAAGACCGCGCCCTCCAGGCTTTTGCCGCGAAGCCCCTTGTCGTAATGAGCCCGGGCGATCCCGAGGCCGATGAGCTGGGTGCCCAGCAGCATCAGGAGTCCCACACCGGAGACCCCGGTCTGGTCGAGCAGGGGTCCCAGCATGGCCGACGCGGGCCCGGGCCGGTCCTCGACCACGGCCACAACCCAGTCGGCGGTGGTTTCGCCATGCCGGATGCCGAGCAGCGCGGTCACCTGCTCCACGGTGATGGGAACCTCTCCTCCGAGTCCGGTGAGCTTGTCGAGCTCGCTCCGGGCCGCCCCGAGGTCTCCGTCGACCGCGTTGATGAGATGCCGGGCGGCGTCGGGCTCGAACCTGATACCGCGGTCCTGGGCCCGCGCGATGACCCACTTTTCCCCGAGCTTCGGGGAATACCGGCCGACCTCCACGGTGCAGGCCAGCCGGGCCAGGTCGGCGTCGGCCTCGTTCCGGTCGTCCTCCCGCCGGGGCGCTCCCTGCACCAGGATCAGGACGGTTTCGGGGGCGGGACGCTCCAGATAACGCAGCACCGCGGCCTTGGCCCGGGCCTTCTTGTTCCAGGCCTCGATGTCGCGAATCACCACCAGCCGGCGGTCGGCCATCATCGGCAGGGTGGTGCAGAGGGCCTCGACGGCGTCGGGGTCGAGCTGGGCCGCGCTGCGCACGTCGTGGTTGAATTCGCGCAGGCCCGGATCCACCACCCGGTCGAGCATCGCCCGCACCGCCTCGTCCTTGAGCACGTCCTCCTCGCCATACAGGTACGTCGCGGGAGGGATTTCGCCCGCTTTGATCAGTTTGGAGAAGGATTCGAAGGAGAGGCTGGGCATATCGAAAGGTACTAGGGAGTTAGGGAGCTAGGGAGCTAGGGAGCTAGGGAAACCGCCCTTCCCCTAGCTCCCTAGCTCCCTAGCTCCCTAGCCCCTTACAAAACAGTTCACATACATCAACGCGCACAAACTCTTCCCATCCCGGATCTTGCCGCTCCGGATCATTTTCCCGACTTCGCTCCAGCGTTTTTCATGCACGGTGATGAACTCGTCGGGCTCGCGGGCCAGGGCGACCGGAGCCAGTTTCCGCGCGAGATAGAGATGGATGCGCTCGTCGGTGAATCCCGGGGTGGTGAAGATGGTGGCCAGCCGCACCAGCTCCTTCGCCTCCATGCCGGCTTCCTCGGCCAGCTCCCGGCGGGCGCAGGCCAGGGGCGCTTCACCGGGGGACAGGGTCCCCGCCGGGATCTCCCACAGGGCGCCGTCGGCGGCGTGACGATACTGGTGAATGAGCAGCACCCGCGGGTCGGGGCCCTCCGGATCATCGAGGAAAGGAACCACCGCCGAGGCGCCCGGGTGGCGGATCATCTCCAGCACACCGGTGGACCCGTCGGGAAACCGCACCGTGTCGAGGTCCACCTGAACGACCCGGCCGTGGTACCGCCGTTCCGACTCGAGAAGCGCCATGCTCAGGGTTTCCTGACTTCGATGGGCCCGAGCCCCAGGCGCTCGATCCCGGGGCGGATCTTCTGCACGTCCCCGACGACCACGATCGTCAGGGAGTCGGGATGGACGTACTGCCGGGCCACCCGCCGTACGTCATCCGCCGTCACCGCCATGATACGCCGCACGTAGTCGTCGAACCAGGTGAACGGCAGCCCGAAGGTGAGCAGGGTACCCACCTGCCCGGCGACCTGACCCGTGGTCTCGAATGACCCCGGAACCCGGAGCGCCAGGTACTGCTTGGTGCGCTCCAGCTCCACCGGATCCACCGCCGAATCGCGGATCCGGCGCAGCTCCTTCAGGAACTCCACCAGCGAGCTGTCGGTCACATCGGTCCGGACATCCGCGAGCGCGGTAAAGGGCCCCGGAAGGGGCTGGAAATCGAAGGAGGAGCGGGCGCCGTAGGTGTAGCCCCTGGTCTCCCGGAGGTTGGAATTGAGCCGGGAGGAAAACGACCCACCCAGCAGTGTATTCATCACTTGCAATGCGTAGTAGTCAACGCTACCTCGTGCCGCACCACGGTGTCCCATCCGGATCACCGATTGAGCTGCCGCGGGCTTGTCCACCAGGAAAACGGTTGTTGGACGGGAGAACGGTAGGACGGTAGGTGAACTGCCTTTCGCAGCCACCGGTCCAGACACTGGCCAGGATCCGAAGCGGCGGCCGATCTCCTCTCGCGCTTCCGGCAGCGTGATGTCGCCGGTGACCACCACGGTGGCGCGGTCGGGCCGGAAGGAGCGCCGATAGAACCCTCGGACGGTGCTGGAGTCCAGCGCCGAGGTGGAAACCGAATCGCCGCCCAGGGGCCGGTGATAGGGATGATTCGCCGGAAAAACGAGCGCGCTGTAGTGCAGGCCGGCCACTGCGCCGGGATTGTCCCGCTGCTGCACCAGGTTGGCCAGCCGGAGGTCCCGCTGTCGCTTGACCTCGGCCGCGCTGAACGCCGGCCGGAGCGCGACATCGGCCATCAGGTCGAGCGCCGGGCCCATGGATCGCTTGGGAACCCGGAGGGCGACATTGATTCCGTTCCAGTCGGCTCCGGCAAAGAGGGTCGCACCCAGGTAGGCGACATCCTCGGCGATCGTGTTGGCGTCCCGGGAACCGGCGCCCTTGTCCAGCATGCCGGCCGTGAAGGTGGCCAGTCCGGCGAGCGGCCCATCTTCGCGCCCCCCGCCGGCCACGCTGAGCACGACCTGCACCAGGGGCACCTCGTGCATCGGCACCACCACCAGGCGGAGGCCGTTGGGGAGGCGGGCTTCCTGCACCGCCGGCATTTTGAGTCCCGGCGGCGGCGCCAGGGTCGGCGGGGTGGTGACCTGGGCGAGCAGTACCATCGCGCGCGCGATCACGGCGTCACCCTCCCCCGCACCGCCAGCTCGGGCTTGCCCAACGGCACCACGCTCAGCACCGCCTTGGGCGCGAGCAGGTAGCTCTTGACCACCCGGCGGATATCCTCGGCCGTCACCGCCCGGTAGCGATCGAGGTCGGCCTGGAATCCGTCGGGATTGCCCGACTGGTAATAGTACGAGTTCATCTGATTGGCTTTGCGGTTGGTGCTCTCCAGCAGGCCCAGGAATTGGGCTTCGGTGGTGTTCTTGGCCTGATCCAGCTCGCGCGGGGTGGGGCCCTCCTCGGCCAGCCGGGCGAGCTCGGCATCGATCACCCGCTGCAGCTCGGGGAGGGCATGACCCGGCCGCGCGGTCGCGGTGACGGTGAAATCGCTGGCGAGCCGCTTGCTCGCCTGGAAGGCGCCGGCGTCGGTGGCGATCTGGAGCTCATACACCAGCTTCCGGGTGAGGCGGCTGGTGCGCGAACCGGTCAGGATGTAGGCGACCAGGTCGAGCGCGGCGTCGTCGGCGGTACCCAGCTTCGGGCTGTGCCAGCTGTAGTGCAGGCGGGGAACCTGCACCCGGTCCTCCGCGATGTGCACCGTGTCTCGGGCGAGGGTGACCGGCTGCACGACCGGTCTGATGATCGCGGGACCCCGGGGAATGTCGGCAAAATATTTCCAGACCAGCGCCTTGACCTCGGCGGCCTTCACGTCCCCGGCCACCACGATCACGGCGTTGTTGGGAGCGTAGTACTTCCGGAAGAAGTTCTTCACGTCCTCGAGCGAAGCGGCGGACAGGTCCTTCATCGAGCCGATCACGGTCCAGCTGTAGGGGTGGCCCGCCGGATAGAGCATCCCGGGCAGAATGTCTTCCACCAGTCCGTAGGGCTGATTCTCCACCCCCTGGCGCCGCTCGTTCTTCAC
>DATCXX010000263.1:0-3530 GCA_036565615.1 Gemmatimonadales bacterium
CTGCCAGCTCACGGCCACAGCGCTGCCGGCGGCATACGCCCTGGGGCGGATCGGCTGTTTCCTGGTGGGAGACGACTACGGCCGGCCGACTTCGTTGCCATGGGGGGTGAGCTTCCCTCAGGGCATCCCGCCGACCACCGCGGGAAACTTCGCGGCGGATTTCGGCATCCCGATGGCGCCGGGAGTTTCCCCGGAGACGCTGCTCGCGGTGCACCCGACCCAGCTCTACGAAGCGGTGTTGATGATCGGCGTGTTCATGCTGCTCTGGCGGTTGCGCAACAACGGCAAGCCGGCAGGGTGGCTCTTCGGACTCTACCTGGCGCTGGCGGGAACCGAGCGCTTCCTGGTCGAGTTCCTCCGCGCCAAGTCCGACCGCCTGGCGCTGGGGCTCACCGTGGCCCAGCTCACCGCGCTGGCGATGGTAATCCTGGGTGGCGTGCTGATGACGATGTGGAGCAAGGGGCAGGACGTGGCACCGGGAGAGTATCTGCTCAAAGGAAAGAGTGGTCAGAAGTCAGGGGTCAGAGATCAGGGGTAAACCCTGACTCCGGTCCCCTGATCTCTGACCTCTGATCACTGACCTCTGATCACTGATCACTGTCACTCCGCACCTCCGGCGCGACTTGATCCCGAATCCGATCCAGCTCATTCCGCACTTCCGCCAGATCGGCCTCGATCCGGTCGATGGACCTGAGCATCTCGCGCTGACCGGCGGTGGCCGGGGCGCGGGGAGGGGTTCCGGGCACCTCCGGCAGCACCTCGGGCACCAGCACCGGAGTGACCCGGAGCCGGCGGGGCTCGACGACGAAAGTCCACGCCAGCGCGACCGCCGCCAGCAGCAGCAGCACGGCCTGGAGCCCGAGCGATTCGGCGGTGGGATAGATCCCCATCGAGGGAATCCGGGGCGCCCAGGTGACCGGAGTGAGTGACACCAGCCCCGCCTCCTGGAGCTCGGCGATCCCCTTCCCCGCGAAGACGAACGCCATGTAGTAGAGCAGCGACCCGGTCACCCCGAACAGCGGCTTGAGGGGGAGCCGTACACCGAAGCGGTTGATCGCCACGTAGACCCCGGCGAGCACCACCGCTCCGATCAGGATTCCGCCCAGCAGGGGAACCCAGGAACCCGCGCCTCCCGATACCGCCAGCGCCTTGTAAAACAGCACCGTCTCGAATCCTTCGCGATACACGGCAAGAAACGCGACCGACGCGAGCGCCAGCGCGGATCGCCGGGAGAGCGCCTTCTCCACCTTGCTCTTCACGAACCGGGTCCACTTGGCGACCTCCATCTTCGAGACCAGCCAGTAGCTCACGTAGAACAGGGTGACCATGGCGGCGATCATCACCCCGCCTTCGAGCCCCTCCTGGCTGGCGCGGGACACCACGAACACCGTCTCCAGCGCCAGCGCGGTCAGCAGACTCATCGCCACCGCGGCGCCCACGCCGAGGTGGATCTCCCGGCGCCGGTGTCCGTTGCCGGTCTTCACCAGAAACGCCATCAGCGCCCCGATCACCAGGATGGCCTCGAGCCCTTCGCGGATCAGGATGATGAACGACTGGACCAGCACGTTGGACGGGGAGTTCCGGTCGCCCACGGTCCGCTCGGCGCGCTCCAGGGCGCGGGCCAGATCCTGCCGGATGTCGGCGAGCTGGGCCGCCGAGGCGCCGGCACCGGCCCGGGTGCGGAGGCTGCTGAATGCCTCCTCGAGATCGAGGGTGAGGGCCGGGTCCTGGACCCGGAGCTGCCGCTCGACCTGCTCGAAGGTGATGTAGGCGTCCATCGCCATCGCCCTGGCCTCTTCGCTGCGACCGGCCAGGGCCAGCTCGTGGGCGCTGTCCACCCGGGCGCGCACCGCGGTGAATACCGCCGACGTGGCCGCTCCGGACGGACCCTGGATGGTGCGGACCGCGGCAAGGTTCGCGTCGGTAGCGCCGGCCGGGAGCGCGGCGAGCACTTCCGCGTCGCTCATCGGCGCGCTGGCCGGGAAGCTCTGCAGCGAGGCGGGGACCTGGCCCAGGGGCCGGGGCAACCGCAGGGTCGAGGCATAGGCCGCGACCGCCCAGCGGTCCTCCACCGAGAGCAGGTGCTCATAAGGCGCCATCGAGGTGCCCGCGGTCCCGATGGTGATCCGGCGATAGAAGTCGAGTGGAGAGCTGGCCCGGAGCGACGCCGCGTCGGCGAGGTTCGCCGGACGAGGCGACAGGACCGAAGCCTGGGGACCGTCGCCATACCCGGTGATGCCGTGACAGACCGCGCAGGTACTCTGATAGATCTCCCGTCCCCGGGAGAGCGAAGGCGGCTCGGCGGGAATCTCGTCCAGCGCCAGCTGGAGGTCTCCGCTCAGCTTGAGCCGCAGCGCCTTCACCAGCCGGCTCACCGAGTCCGGCTCCGCCGTGCGCCCGACCATCGACTCCATGGCGGTCAGCATCGCGACCACCGGCTGGGACGTGGCCGGGGGCAGCCGGGT
The DNA here is from genome assembly GCA_036565615.1 of Gemmatimonadales bacterium. Classification (GTDB taxonomy): domain Bacteria; phylum Gemmatimonadota; class Gemmatimonadetes; order Gemmatimonadales; family GWC2-71-9; genus JABFSM01. Next base: position 2,466 of record DATCXX010000263.1, read on the forward strand.
GGCGTTCCGCCGCGCCTCGGCCAGAAAGAGCCGCGCCTCTTCCACCTCGGGAGCGGCGACGATCCGGCCCCCACTCACCCCGAGCGCATACTCGTCCGCGGCGAGCTGCGCGATCGCGGCGACCCGCCGGGCCGCGGCGGCAACCTCGCTGTCGGGAGTCTGAGCGGCGAGCGCGCCCGGGGTGACCTGCTGGAACAGAATCAGCAGGGCAACGGCACGAATGAGAATGATTCTCAGATAGTTTGATTGCATCGAAATTGAAAGTAGAGTGCGGCAGTCGGAATTCCAAGTCCTTGCGGTCAACCTCCTTCGATGATGGCCACTGCCCCCGCCGTTTGAGGGGTGTGGGTGAGCGACAGGGATATCCGCGCCACCCCACCCTGGCTGGCGACGGCGGCGGCGTCGGCGTGAAGGAGCACGGTGGGGCGGCCGCTGTTCTGTCGAAGCACCTCGATGTGGCGCCAGCGCAGGCCCCTGCTGCCGGGGAGTGATTGGAGCGCCTTGTATACCGCCTCCTTCGCGGCCAGTCGCACCGCGAGGTGCTGCGCCGGGAGCGCGGCGCGGATCACGTACTCCCGCTCGGCATCGGTCAGCAGGCGACGGAGCAGCCGGTCGCCCCAGCGATCCAGCAGTCGCGCCGCCTCGGCGTTGTCCACCAGGTCGATACCGATCCCGATCACGGCCATGGCAGGCTCCAGATCCATTCCGCGAGCGGCCGGAGCAGGCCGGGAAGGGGGAGATATCCGCCGAGCACCAGCCCGAGCCAGGCACCGATCCCGAGCGCGAGGCTGCCTCCGACTATGAGGGGGAGCCAGGGACGACGCCACGACTCGATGTCCTGAATGCGGCGGTCCCAGTTCGACATTTCGTCTTCGGCGGCCCGGATCAGCCGCTGCCAGGCCTGTTCCAGCTCGCCCGCGGCGCGCCTCGCCGCCTGATCCCATTCCTCTCCCCGGGCATCGAGCGCCGGCGCGGCGGCCTCGAGTCCCATCCCCGCGGCATTGAGCCTGGCGGTCAGGACGGCGCGGTCTTCCGCGGAGGGGAGCTGGGTCGCGAGGCGCCTCG
>DATCXX010000266.1:0-4916 GCA_036565615.1 Gemmatimonadales bacterium
CTCCAGCTGCTGCCACCCGTAGCGCCCCTCCAGGACCTGGAGGGCCTCCGGTCCCAGCCCCCGCGCGGAGAGATAGCCGGCCAGGGCGCGCTCGGCGTTCCCCCGGTCGGAGCCCTGGGTCAGGTGCACGGTCGGGGCGCCGGTCGCATCGAGATAAATGCCCCCGAAGCCGGGGACCTGGCGAGCCAGCTCATCGGCGGAAGGAAGGTCCGCCGACTGCCCGCCCTGACCTCGCGACGCCAGCATGCCGCCCTCGGGCTCGGCGGGGATCGAACTGTCGGTACAGGAGACAACCACCAGCAGGCCCGCACACAGCACGGGCCCGAAGAGACGCGAGCGCACCATCACACACCTCCGGAGGGTCGGACCGAATTCTGGGGATAAAGCTACCCTGCATATATAGGTTTCTTAATGGTCCTCCGCCAGCGTGAACGAGAATGCACCCCCGGTGCAAGGCTAGATTAACCCCTTCTGACCTGGATTAGCCGCATGCCGAGCTCCCCCGGGCCGATTTTCGCGGCCTGGAACCGCCTCCGCCGCCTCCCCGGCGGGACCTGGATCTTCAGCCGGTGGCTGGGCTGGAAGGTGCCCTATACCGGCTCGATCGGGGCCCACGTCCGGGAGCTGGGCCCCGGTCACGCCCGGATCACCCTGCGGGACCGCCGGGCGGTGCGCCAGCATCTGGGGTCGGTACACGCCGTCGCCCTCCTCAACCTCGGGGAGGTCACCAGCGGTCTCGCCATGCTGGCCGCCCTTCCCCCGGGGGTGCGGGGGATCGTCACCCGGCTGTCCGCCGAATACTCCAAGAAGGCGCGCGGCCTGCTCACGGCGGAGTCGCGGGTTACCGTGCCCGGCGTGACCGAGCCGGTCGAACACCTCGTCACCGCCGACATCACCGATGCCGCGGGAGACCTGGTCTGTCGGGTGACGGCGGTGTGGCGGCTGGACAAGAAGGGAGGCATTGGGCAATAGGCAATCGGCAGTGGGTCTTCTATTGCCCATTGCCCAGTGCCCATTGCCTTGCGAATGACTCACCTCGACACCGCCCTCGCCCGCGACGCCGGCATCGCCGTGCCGCTGATCTGCGGCGCCATGTACCCCTGCAGCAATCCGGAGCTGGTCGCTGCGGTGTCCGACGCGGGGGGCATCGGCATCGTCCAGCCCATCTCGCTCACCTACGTCCACGGCCATGAATTCCGGGAAGGCCTCCGGCTGATCCGGCGCCTGACGCCCCGGCCCTTCGGCATGAACGCCTTGATCGAAGCGTCCTCCCGGCGCTATCACGAGCGGATGGTGGAGTGGGTGAGCATCGCCCTCGAGGAAGGGGTGCGTTTCTTCATTACCTCGCTGGGCAATCCGCGCTGGGTGTGCGAGCGGGTGCATGCCGCCGGTGGCCGGGTCTATCACGACGTCACCGAGCGCAAGTGGGGCCAGAAGGGACTCGATGCCGGGGTGGACGGGCTCATCGCGGTCAATCGCCGGGCCGGGGGCCATGCCGGACCCCGGAGCGCCGAGGCGCTGATCGAGGAGCTGGGCGGCCTCGGTCTTCCCTTGGTGTGCGCCGGCGGGGTGGGGGACGCGCCCGATTTCGTGGCGGCCCTCCGCCTGGGGTACGCGGGGGTCCAGATGGGCACCCGCTTCATCGCCACCCCGGAGTGCCGGGCCAGCGCGGCCTACAAGCAGGCGATCGTGGAGGCGGATGCCGACGACATCGTGCTGAGTGAGCGGATCACCGGCGTGCCGGTCGCCGTCATCAATACGCCGTATATCCAACGCATGGGCCTCCGGGCCGGACCGCTGGCCCGCTGGATGCTTCGGGGGCACCGCACCAAGCACTGGATGCGAACCTTCTACGCGCTCAAGTCGATCTGGCAGCTCAAGCGATCGTCGCTCGACGAAACCGGGACCAAGGATTACTGGCAGGCCGGCAAGAGCGTCGAGGGCATTCATGCCATCGAACCGGCCGGAGCGATCGTGCGGCGGTTCCGGGACGCGGCCGTGACCGACTGAAAGCTGACGGCGGAAGGCTGCGAGCTATATTGATACCCATGCGACTCCTCCCCGCTGTGCTCCTGGCCGTCACCGGGAGCGCTCCCCTCCCCGCCAGGCCCGATCTGGAGTTCTCCGCACCGCCGGGGAGCGCCGAGCCGCACCTCACCGCGACCCCGGGCGGCGGACTCCTGGCTACCTGGTTCGAGCCGGGAACCGGAGAGGTCAGGGCACTGCGGATCGCGGAGCGCCGGGAGGGTCGTTGGAGCACGCCGGTCACCGTGGCCGAACGAGCCGGGTTTTTCGTGAACTGGGCCGATTTCCCCTCGGTGGTCGCGACCGCGGACGGCCGCTGGGTGGTGCACTGGCTGGAGAAGACCGCCACCAAGTCCTACGCCTATCACATCCGGATGAGCAGCTCGACGGACCGGGGCAGGACCTGGAGCGCGCCGGTCACTCCCCACCGCGATCTCTCTCCCACCGAACACGGATTCGTCGCCATGCTTCCCGGAAGCCGGGGGGGCGTGGATCTCGTATGGCTGGATGGGAGGCAGACCGCCGACACTGCCGCGCACGGCGGCCACGGTCCCATGGCGCTGGCGGCGGGGTCCATCGACCCCTCGGGACGGGTGGGCCCCGACGTGATCGTGGACCCCCGGGTCTGCGACTGCTGCCAGACCGCCCTGGCCCGGACCTCCGAGGGGCTGATCGCGGTCTACCGCGATCGCAGCGAGGAGGAGGTCCGCGATATCGCGGCAGTGCGCCAGGTCAATGGAAAATGGACCCCACCGGTGCGGGTCGCCGCCGACGGCTGGGTCTACCGGGCCTGCCCGGTCAACGGGCCCTCGGTTGCCGCCTCCGGGCGCCGGGTGGTCGTGGCCTGGTTCACCTCGGCCGACGGGAAGCCACGCGTCAAGCTGGCCCGGTCCGAGAACGCGGGCGCTGCCTTCGGCGCCGCGGTGCAGGTTGACGACGGCAATCCCCTGGGGCGAACCGATGTCGAGCTGCTCCGGGACGGCTCCGTCCTGGTGACCTGGCTCGAGATCGTGGGGGATCAGGCGGAATGGCGGGTGAAACGCTTCGGGGCCGATGACCGGGTGCTGGGCCGCTGGACCGTGGGCGCCGCGCCCCGGACCCGCCAGGCCGGCTTTGCCCGCACCGCGTTATCGGACGGCAACCTCTTCGTGGCGTGGACCGCGCCGGGTCCGACCGGAGGGGTCCGTATCGAGCGGCTCCCCGCCCCTGGAACGTAGGGGCGGGCCCTTCCGCTCCGTCCCCGGAGGATGCACTTTATCCGGCCAGTGTCCCGCCCGTGAGTTTTTCGTTTGCAACCAGAATTCCGTCACCCACGCCAAGGCTAGACCAATGCGTCTTCCGACCTCGCTGCTCTCCTGCACCCGTGCCGGATTCACTTTCCTGTTCGCGCTGCTCGCCGGCTCGGTCTCCCTGCCCGCCCAGCAGGGCACCGGGACGGTGCGGGGCACCGTTACCCAGGCCGGCAACAACGAGCCGCTGGCCGGGGTGATCGTGACCGTCGGGGGCACCACGATCAAGGCGGTGAGCAATACCCGCGGGGTCTACACCATCGACCGGGCGCCCACCGGGCCCCAGACCCTGGTGTTCCGCTGGCTGGGCTACCGGCCCATCGAGGTGCAGGCCACCGTCGCTGCGAGCGGCGTGACCACGGTCGATGCCCGGATGGAGCAGGCGCCGATTCAGCTTTCCGAGCTGACCGTCACCGGCGCGTCCAAGGTCCCCGAGCGGGCGGTCGAAGCGCCGGCCGCGGTCTCGGTGGTCGAGCCCCGCGTGCTGCAGGCGACCGGGATCACCGGGCAGGCGCCGCTCGCGCTCAGGGAAGTGCCCGGGGTGGATCTGGTCCAGAGCGGCATGAACGACTACAACGTCAACGCCCGGGGCTTCAATTCCACCCTCAACCGCAGGGTGCTGGTGCTCCAGGACGGCCGGGATCTGGCGATCGCCTTCCTGGGCTCGCAGGAGTGGAACGCGCTCGCGGTCCCGACCGACGAGTATTCCAAGATGGAGCTGGTGCGCGGCCCCGGCTCGGCGCTCTATGGCGCCAACGCCTTCTTCGGCGTGCTCAACATCACCACGCCCTCGGCGCGCGAAGTGGCCGGCACCAAGGTCTCGGTCGGCGGCGGCGAGCTGAGCACCTTCCGGGCCGACCTGCGTCAGGCGGGGACCCTTGGCGGTGGGCGGTGGGGCTACCGGCTCAACGGCGGGTACAACCAGAGCGAGAGCTGGTCGCGCTCCCGCACCAGCGCCGACCGGATGGATCTCAAGCGCGAATACGGGCCGGTGGTGGACGACAGCGTCGCCCACCCGATTCCACTCGCCCGGGAGCTCCGGGCCCTGAACGGGCAGACCGCGGATCCCGCCACCGGCGCGATCACCGGGGAGGCTGATCCGGTCAAGAACATGTACGGCTCCGCCCGGCTGGACTATTACGCCAACAGCGGCTCGGTGCTCACCGCCGAAGCCGGCGCCGCCCAGGTTCAGAACGAGATCTTCGTGACCGGGATCGGGCGGGTGCAGGTGAGCAAGGCGCTGCGTCCCTACGCCCGGCTCGGCTGGGCCAGCCAGACCTTCAACGTCATGGCCTACTGGAACGGCCGCCGGACCCAGGACCCCCAGTTCTCGCTCGCCTCCGGCGCGGCGCTGGAGGAGACCTCCAACATTCTCCACCTCGAGGCCCAGGACATCCGGCGGTTCGACAGTGAGAAGGGCCGCACCGTCTTCGGCGGCTCGCTGCGCAACTACCGGGTCAACACCGATACCACCCTGATGCGTCCCGAGGATGACGACCGCAGCGACTATTACTACTCCCTGTTCGGCCAGATCGAATACGAGCTCGCCGAGAACGTGCGGGGGACCGTGGCGTCCCGCTTCGACATCGGGACCCTGATCAA
>DATCXX010000282.1:0-2815 GCA_036565615.1 Gemmatimonadales bacterium
CTCCAGCGCGAAGGAGTTCAGATCGTTGTTGATCGCATAGCCGGACTTGTAAAACGGCAGGCTGCTGACGTTGGGTCCCCGTCCGGTGCCGTTGTAGCTGATCGCGAAGGGGTGCGGTCCCTGGTCCCGCTTGGCGTCCAGGTAGTTGTAGCGGAAGCTGAGGTTGTTGCTCTCGTTGATGTTCCAGTCCAGCTTGGCAATGACCTTGTTGTTGTCGGTCTCGTGGATGTACCCCTCGTAGGGACCGGGATCGTAGTCGTACTGATCGATCAGCCGCTGCCGGATCGCATCCATCGTGGCGGCCTGGACCCGCGACACGCCGAGGCCCGAGGAAGACCCGGTGGAGGCGATGAAATTGGTGCCGGCGTCGTCGGTGCGCTCCAGCTCCGCGTTCACGAAGAAGAACAGCTTGTTGCGCTGAATCGGGCCGCTCAGGGAGAATCCCGACTGGAGGTATTTCAGGGTGGGGTTGGCGACGATCTTCTGCTCCCGGACGCTGTTGCCCTCCAGGTTGTCGTTCCGGTAGAAGGAGTAGAGCGAGGCCCGGAAGTCGTTGGTGCCGCTCTTGGTCACGCTGTTGACGTTGGCGCCGGTGAATCCTCCCTCGCGGACGTCGAACGGCGCGATCGACACCTGGACCTGCTCGATCGCGTCGTAGGGCACCGGCTCCGCCTTGGACTGGCCGCCCGGCGCCGGGTCGTCGAGACCGTAGGGGTTGTTGAAGTAGGAGCCGTCCAGCGAGATGTTGTTGTAGAGCCAGTTGCGGCCCGCAAAGCTGAAGTTGCCGTCGCTCCGCGGATCCAGCCGGGTCAGGTCGCGGGTGCTCCGCTTGATCGAGGGCAGCAGGGTCACCTTGAGGGGATCGATGAAGGTGGCGGCCCCGCTCCGCCCCGCGTTGAGCACCTCGTCCCGCCCGGCGAGCACCGCCAGCTCCTCCAGCCGGACCGCCTGCCGCACCAGCCGGAAGTCGAGCCGGAAGGTCTGCCCCAGGCTCAGGTAGATGTCCTCTTTGACCTCGGGCGCGAAGCCGATCGCGCTGGCGGTGATCCGGTAGGGACCGCCCACCCGCATGTTCGGAATGCTGTAGGCCCCGCCGCCCCGGGTCACCGCCCGGTACTGGGTTGCGCTGGGCAGGTGCACCGCCAGGATGCTGGCCGCGGCGGGGGCCGAGCCCTCCACCGCGGACACCAGCCCGCTCATCGCCGAGGTCGTGACCCCCTGCCCGGCGAGCCCGGCGGGCAGGAGGACGAGGGCGATGGAGCCGACCAGACAGCCGAGCGCGGAACGCACGCGATGCATGGCCACACGAACCTCCTCAGAGTTGTGAGGTGCAGTTGGGACAGCGCTTGGCGCCCACCGGGATCGGCGTGGCGCAGAAGGGGCATTCCTTGGTGACCGCGGCCGCCGCGGGGGGCGGACCCTGCATCCGGGCGATGACCCGAATGATGAGGAAGATGCACACGGCGATGATCAGGAAGGCCACGAACTGATTGATGAAGAGACCGTAGTTGAGGGTCACCGCCCCGGCGGCCTTTGCGTCGGCGAGCGATGCGTAGGGTGCGGCGGCCTTGGCCCCCTCCTTCAGCACGATGAACTTGTTGGCGAAGTCCACACCACCGGTGGCCAGTCCGACCGGCGGCATGATCACGTCGTCCACCATGGACTTGACGATCCCGCCGAACGCCGCGCCGATGATGACGCCGACGGCGAGATCGACCACGTTGCCCCGCAGGATGAAGGCCCGGAAATCCTTGAGCACGGCGTCCTCCGGATGTGAGCGGGTGGCCGGAACCTAGCGTGCCCTCCGGAACTCTGCCACGGCCGAGCTTACCGGTAGAGCAGCACCGGCTCCCGGTGCCGGGCCCAGGCCGCCAGTCCCGGCTCCCAGGACGCCACGATGGCGAAGGGATCCCGCCCCGCGAGCACCGCATCGCGCAGGGTCGTCCCGCCGGCCAGCCGGTCGAAGTGGGCTGGCCGGAAGCGGAGGCTGTCGGGATGGATCCGGTTGATGGCGCTGAGCAGCACCACCGCGGTGAGGGTGGGATCGTAGCGCTCCGGATCGGTGAGCACCATCCGGATTCCCCGGAGCGGCACCCCGTCGTACTTCCCGTCCCCGGGCCGCTCCGGGGTAAAGCGGACGCCCAGGAACTGGACCCCGGGAAGCCGGTGGGTGGGCAACGCGGCGAGCACCCGGGACACATCGAGCCATGGTGCGCCGATCTGGCGGAAGGCGGCATCGGTGCCCCGCCCCACCGAGAGCGCGGTGCCCTCGAACAGACAGGTTCCCGGATAGTGAAAGAGGCTCTCGAGGGTCTGCAGGTTGGGACTCGGCGGCAGGAACGGAAGCCCGGTGGACCCGAAGAACGCTCCCCGCCGCCATCCCGCCGCCGGCACCACCCGGAGGTCGGCGCCCAGGCCCAGCTCCTGGTTGGCCAGCCGGGCCGCCTCGCCCAGGGTCAGCCCGTGCCGCATCGGCATCGGGAGAGCCCCCACGAACGAGCGGTACGCCATCTCGAGGATGTTCCCCTGCACCGTTCCGCCGATCGGATTGGGGCGATCGAGGACGACCACCGGGAGATGGCGTCGCGCCGCGACCCGCATGACTTCGATGGTGGTGCTCAGGTAGGTGTAGTAGCGCGCGCCCACGTCGGGCAGATCCACCAGGATGACCTCGAGTCCCTGGAGCATCGAGTCGGTCGGGGCGGACGTGCGACCATAGAGGCTATAGATTGGTAGGCCGGTGGCGCTGTCGACCGACGACGCGACGTGCTCCCCCGGTTCGGCGGCGCCCCGGAATCCGTGCTCGGGGCTGAAC
>DATCXX010000285.1:0-7000 GCA_036565615.1 Gemmatimonadales bacterium
TGAAGCAGCGGCAAGCAGCGCTCCAGCTGGTCCAGCAGCGGATCTTCGGAGCCGAGCCCGTAGAAGAGGTACCCGATCGATGCCAGGATCGCCCGCTGGAGATAGGGGCGCACCGGAATACCTCCCTCGACCGCGGACGAATCGGCCGCCAGCCGGGCGAGGTTCGCGCGATAGATCGCCCGGAGAGCCGGCTCGGCCAGCTCCAGGTCCAGCGATCCGTAGCCGGCGCGGAATCGGGGAGCGAGCTCCCGGTGGGTTTCCGGGTCCATCCACCGAAGCACCCCGCGGGGGATGAAGCGCAGGTACTGCCTGGTGCGTTTCGGGGCGCCCAGCGATGCGCCGTGCGCCGACAGGATGGCGCGGGCCCGTCCCAGCCCGACGACGCAGACGACGGGACGCCCGAACCCGCTGGACTTGAAAACCGGTCCGAACCGGGCAGCCTGTTCCAGGTAGTAGCGCTGGTGTTGCAGGGCGTCGAGGGAGTGGCCCAACCCCAGGGAACCCGGAGGCAGCCGGCGGAAACGGCCGTACGAAGGGCGCGCCCTCCACCAGGCCGCAACCATGAGAAGCGCGAGGCTCCCCGCCCCGATGTGGAGGACCAGCGGCCAGCGCCGTGCGGCCCAGAGCCCGACCGCGCCGAGGCTGACCGCCGACCCGACCAGCGGCCACTTCCACCCGGGCTTCCAGACGGTTGCAGCGCGGAAGGCCGGCTTGGCCGCGATCCGGAGGAATTGGCCGGTCGCGACAAGGACGACGAGCGCTTCGAGAATCCAGACGGCCGGCATCCCGAAGTATGGTGCGGGTCCGGCCGATCCGGGATCCCTCGCTTATGGATTACGCCCTGTGCGGGTGAACCGGAGGCGGCGGACCCGCTCGGTCGATACGGCAAGGCTCCCGGGCCGGCCGCTCCGGGCCCGGGCGAACTCGAACAGGAATCCGTGCCGGGACTGAAACACGTCGCCGAACAAACGGGTGAGTGAATCGGGCGCCATCCGGTGCCGCTTGAGCACCAGCCCTCCCCCGGCCAGGACAATGTTCCAGGTCACCTCCAGCTCCGGGCTGTAGTACGCGCCGATGAGCGGCTGGAGGGGCAAAGGGCCTCCGGGCGTAACCGGAGCCCGGACAAAGCGGCGCACCGGCGACCCTTCGATATCCACGTCCATCACGACCGCGCTCGCTTCCCTCCTGAACCGGAAGATGAATCGCCTCGGCGCGGCGGTGAGCCGGTAGGCGCCGGGCCCCACCGGTGCGAGGGGGAACTTCCCTTCCCCGCCTCCGTCGAGCACCAGCTGACCATTCTCGAAGAAGAAGCGCTGGGTGCCTCCCGATGCCGGGTGCCAGTAGAGGCCGGCGAGGATCTGGATCGGAGGAGGCGACGCACTGTCGCGGGCCGTGAAGGCCGAGTCGGAGCGGGTGGCGGCGGGCGCGAGATTGGGCAGGTAAAGATCGGCGACCTGGAGCGCCAGCGGTGTGGGCGGAATGTCGAAGGCGTTGCAGAGCACCGTGACACTGAGGCTGTCATCGGGAAAGCGAACCAGGTCGGCCTTATAGCCGGGATCCGATCCGGCGTGGCTGATCATCCGGTGGCCCTTGTGGGTCCCGATGAAGAGACCCATGCCGTACCCGAAGCTGGTGCCGTCGGCCAGTCGACCCGGCGTGCCCATCAGGTCGAGCAGAGCCGGAGTTCCCACCTGCCGGGTGTAGAAATTGGCATCCCAGAGCGCCAGGTCGCGCACTGTGCTCACGATCCCGGTGGGCCCTGCAAAGGAGAAGGGCGGGACGGCGTAGTAGAGCGACGCGGGATTGTGGCCCCAATACCCCGAGGCCATCCCGGGAATCACCTGTTCCATCACCACCCGGACATCGGAGCGCGTCATGCCGAGGGGCCGGAGGACGCGCTCGCGCACGAACCGGCGGAATGGGATGCCGGAGATTCGCTCGACGGCGATGGCGAGGAGACCGTATCCGGTGTTGTTGTAGAAGAACTCGGCCCCGGGCTGGTGGTTCAGGCTCCGCTGGCGGCTGACCAGCCAGAGGAAATCCTCCTTGGTCTCGTCGTCGGAGATCCGCCAGCCCGCCATGTCGAAGAGGTTCCAGTAGTCGCGCAGGCCGGCGGTGTGGTTGAGCAGAGCGCGGAGGGTAATCGGGGTCCCGAAGTCGGGCACCTCCGGCAGGTGGCGCCGGATGTCGTCGTCCAGCCGGAGCTTGCCCTCGGCCTCGAGCAACAGCACCGCGAAGGCGGTGAACTGCTTCGAGGCAGAGCCGATGGAGAGCACCGTGGTGTCGCTGAGCGGAACGCGGTGCGCGACATCGGCGAGCCCGAAGGCGCCGGTGTAGAGGACGGTGCCGGCGCGAAACGCCCCGACCACGCATCCTGGAGCATCATTCCGGGCGTAGGCCGCGAAAATGGCGGGGATCCGGAGCCGGGCCGAGTCGGCGCCGAGGGGCCCCTGGGCGTGGGAGGGGGCGCCGCAGAGAGAGAGCAGAACGCCGAGGATGAGGGAGCGGTGCGATGGCTTCATGCACCGATGATAGCCGTCGCCCCGGGTGCGGTCTTGAATCTACGGAACCCGGCGAATCAGCCTCCGGTAAGAGCCGGGACTCTGGCCGAAGGCGCGCCGGAAATCGCGAGTCAGGTGGCTCTGGTCGCTGTATCCCGCCCTGGCAGCGACCTCGGAGATGGGGAGCGCGCGATGATGGAGAAGGCGTCGGGCCCGTTCGACCCGGAGGCAGCGGGCGTATTCGCCCACCGAAGAGCCGAACCGGGCCCGGAAGGCGCGGGCCAGGTAGATCGGGTGCCGGTCCACCTCCCGGGCCAGATCGGTGAGCACCCGGGGCCCGGGCTCGTCGTGCAGCAGATCGCGGGCGCGGTCAAGCCATCGCTGGGCGGAGTCGAGGGGCGGAGCCTCCCAAAGCTCGGCCAGCAGCTCGAGCACCAGCGCTTCGACGACCATCGGGGTGATGTCGTCCCGACGGGCCAGCTCGGCGCGGAGCCTTCCGCCAGATTTGGCGATCATGGCGGAGCGGCGCGGCGGTTCATCGAACCCGCGCGGGGATTGGTCGGGAACTTCGATCACCAGGCACTCCACCGAAGCGGGTCCCACCTCATTGGAGTGCACCGTGCCGGCCGGTTTCGCGATCATGGTCGCGGGGCCGAAGGTCCGGGCGGCGCCCCTCCCTATCGTCTCGGAGTACTCCCCGTCGAGCACGACGTTCAGAGTGGCCTGGCGGTGGTAGTGGGGCGGGAGCCGGAGCCGGGTCGGCAGCCGGGTGAGGGTGACCGCAAAAGCACCGGCACCGACCGGGGCGTCGGGAACGCCGCCAAGTACGCCGGAGGGGTGTGCCACAATGTGCGAATCCGTCGGCATGCGGCGCCAGGGTGGGGGCCCGGGTTAGAACCAGGTACGAAAGATAGGGTTGCCCGCCGACCTGGCGCCTGCTGGCCACGCCTGAGACAACAATTCACTTGACCAGGTTCAATCGCTTCAGCAGGGCCTGAAAGCGCGGGTTGGTGCGCAGCGACCGGAAGGTGCCCCCGGCGGCACGTTCTCTCAGCAGGTTGGGGAGAAAGAGGATCCGGGCCTCGTAGGCCTTCCCCAGCCAGTCCATCGCCTTCTCGTCTTCTCCCAGGGCCGCGTAGGCCGAGGCGATGAACCAGGGGTGCAGGGCGTCGCCGGGCGGGCCACCCGATTCCAGCCGCGCCATGATCTTCCGCGCGTCCGCGGTGCGGCCGGTCAAGGCATAGGTGCGGGCCAGGGTCCAGGTCATGCTCTGATGGGGATACTTGGCCACCGCCCGCTCGTGGTAGGCGATGGCCTCGGCATGCTGACCCTGGTCCAGATGGGCCAGGCCCAGCACGAAGAGCGCGACAGGAAAATCGGCCTGGAGCTCCATCGCCTTGTTCGCTTCCCGGATGGCGTCGTCGAACCGCCCCAGCTCCCAGTACATCCCTCCCAGCCAGGCGGTATAGAGCGGAGACAGGGGATCGAGCGCGACGCCCCGCTTCATCTCGGCGATTGCCGAGTCCGGGGTGCCGAAGGTCACCACGTACCAGGCGTAGTGCAGGTGGGCGTCCGGGAGGCTGGGGTTGAGCTCCAGTGCCCGCAGATAACTCCGCTCGGCGCGGGGATAGTCCCACTCGTTGACGCTGGCGTCGGCCAGGGCCACGTGGGCTTCGGCCAGGGTCTCATCCAATTCGAGGGCTTTGAGCGCCGCCGCCTTGGCCCGCGGGATGGCGTCGGCCCGGGGAACCAGGGTGAACAGCTCCATCAGGGAATACGCCTGGGACAGCCCGGCCCAGGCCAGGGGCTCGGTCGAATCGATGGCCACGGCCTCCTGGAGCAGCGCCAATGACTTCTGGAACGACTCCGGGGTGAACTTATTGAGCTGAAACATGCCCTTGAGGTATGCCTCGTACGCTTCGGGATTGACCCTCCGGGCTCGGGACAATCCGGCCCGTTCACTGGCGGAAAGCTGGAGCCGCACCTCCCGGGCAATGGCGGCGACCACTTCATCCTGCAGCGCGAGCACGTCGCGAAACTCGCGCTCGTAGTCGTCCGACCAGAGGGGCTCCTCGTCGGCCGCCCGAATCAGGTGAGCGGTGATCCGGACCCGGTCCCCGGAGCGCCGCACGGTTCCGGAGATCAGAGCGTCCACCCCGAGCTCGGTCCCGATGTCCTTCAGCGGCCTCTGAGTGCCCTGGTAGCGCATGACCGACCCACGGGCGCTCACCCGCTTCAAGCCGCTGAGCCGCCCCAGGTCAAGGATCAGGGCCTCGTGCATGCCGGCGGCGAGGTAATCCTGCTGCGAGTCGCCGGAGAGGTTTTCCAGCGGCAGCACTGCGAGTGATTCGATCTTTGGTCCCGCCGGCGCGCCACCGACGTTGGCGATCAGGACAATGCCCGCCACCACCCCGGCCGCGAGCAAGCCCAGGCCGAGGAAATTGCGAGTCGTAAAGCGTGTAGCGGCCTTCCCGCTTGGCTCTTCGCTCTTCGCTGCTCGCGCCTCCAGCGCCTCGGCGAACTGGTGGGCCGAGCCGAAGCGGTCGGCCGGCGCCTTGGCTAGCGCTCTGGTCACCGCCTGCTCCACCGCCTGCGGCACGGTCTCCCGGACTACCCGGAGGCTGGGCACCGGCTCCATCGCCTTGCGGGCCATGATCGCCCCGGCGGTCGCCCCGGTGTAGGGCGGCTGACCCGCCAGCATCTCGTAGACCACCGCGCCCAGGCTGTAAACATCGGTGCGCGCATCGATCTCCCGCTCACCGCCGGCCTGTTCCGGGCTCATGTAGGCCGGCGTTCCGATGGCCAGGCCGGTTTCGGTGAGGGTCTGGCCGCCCGCTGCCGTCACCGCGCGCGCAATCCCGAAGTCCGCCACCCGGGCATGGCCACGGGCGAGCAGGATGTTTTCCGGCTTGATGTCGCGGTGGACGATGCCATTCTGGTGGGCATAGCTCAGCGCGTCGGCGACTTCTCTCGCGATCCGGAGGGCATCATCCAGGGGAAGCTGCTTCTCGCGATCGAGCCGGGCCCGGAGGGACTCACCTTCCACGTAGGGCATCACATAGTAGAGCAGCCCGTCGGCTTCGCCCGAATCGAGCAGCGCGAGAATGTGGGGATGATCGAGCCGGGCGGTGAGGGCGATCTCGCGGAGGAACCGTTCCGGGCCGAGGGAGGCGGCCAACTCGGGCCTCAAGACCTTGAGCGCGATGGAGCGATCATGCCTGAGATCATGGGCGCGATAGACCGTGGCCATCCCGCCCCGGCCGATCTCGTCCTCGACCCGGTAGCGCTCCGCCACCGCGTACTTCAGATGCTCGAGCTGGCTCCCCACCCGCCCCCCGCTGCCGTGATGCCAGAACCATAGCGCCGAACCGGTGGCCCTGGAACAGCTATCGGTCGGTCTGCCGATGCAGCGAAGTCCGAATGGTCCGAATCGTCTCGGGACTGGTGCGACAGCAGCCGCCGATGAGGCGGGCGCCTCGCTCGATCCAGCGCCGGGCGCCGGCCCCGAAGTCGAAGGGGCCTTCACCGGGAACCCAGCGGCGCCGCACCGCGTCCCACCGCTCCCCGCTGTTGGGGTAGATCACCAGGGGCTTCGGGGTAACCCGCGCCGCTGTCGCCAACAGCTCCTCGGCCAGTGAGGGCGGCACGCAGTTGAAGCCCACCGCGGCGACCAGAGGATGGCCCGCCACGGCCGCGATCGCGTCGGCCACCGGCCGGCCATCGCCGATTCGAGCGGTGTCTCTGCAGGTAAAGGAGACCCAGGCCCGGATCTCAGGCCAGGCCGCCAGCAGCTCGAGAACCAGGGCCGCCTCTTCGGCCGACGGGATGGTCTCGATCGCCAGCAGGTCGGGACCGGCGGTCATCACCGCCGCGAGCCGGGGCCCGTGAAAATCCGCCAGTTCCTGGCCCGGGATGGTGTAGTTCCCCCGGTACTCCGAACCATCGGCCAGCGACGCACCGTACGGTCCGATCGAAGCGGCTACGAGCGGCCAGGCACGCCCACTCCCGCGACACGGATCGCTCCAGAACCGCTCCCGTGCTTCCTTCGCGAGCTCGACGCTCAGCGCCATCAACCGCACGGCGTCCTGGAAGCCGATCCCACGGGCGGCAAACCCGGCGACGCTGGCCTGATAGCTCGCCGACACGGCGATGTCGGCGCCGGCCGCGAAGTAGGCCTCGTGGACCTCGCGGATGAGGTCCGGACCCTCAACCAGTTGTCGTGCCGACCAGAGTGGATCCGCAAGGTCGGCGCCTTTGCGCTCCAGCTCGGTGGCGAGTCCGCCATCGAGCACGACATACCCCTGCGTCTCGAGCAGCTCCGACAGCGGGCACACCGTCATTTTCCTGCAGTGGCTGCGATCCAGCGCTCGATCTTTGCGCGCAGCAACGCGAGCGGGACGGTCCCATCCTCCAGCACAAAGGCAGTGGCGGACAGGATGGGCCGGAGCCTGTGGTACATGGGCCGCCTCGGGTTCATGCGCGGAAGACTGATGAGGATA
>DATCXX010000290.1:0-4646 GCA_036565615.1 Gemmatimonadales bacterium
CGTCGTGTCCGCCATCAATCTCGAAGCCGACGGCCGCTTCCCCCGCGAGCCGGAGCCGATCCCCGAGAATCTCGGCGCGCTGGGCAACCTGGTGCGGGGTACCGGCGCCGACCTCGGCATGGCGGTGGATCCCGATGCGGACCGGCTCGCTCTGGTGGACGAGCGGGGTGAGCCGATCGGCGAGGACTATACCCTGGCCTTCGCGGTGCGGGCCGTGCTCCGGGGCGCCAGTGCATTGGAACCGTCGCTGGTCGTCGCCAATCTCTCCACCAGCCTGGTGGTGGAGGATGCGGCCGGCCAGGCAGGCGCCCGCTTCCTCCGGGCCCCGGTTGGAGAAGCCCATGTCGCCCGGATGATGCTGGACGAGGGCGCGCTGATCGGGGGGGAGGGCAACGGGGGAGTCATGCTTTCCGGCTTCCACGCTGGGCGGGATGCCCCCCTGGGGGTGGCGTTGATCTTGCAGTATTTGGCAGTCGAGAACAAGACGGTTTCCGCCCTGGTGGCGGCGGCTCCGCGCTATCAGATCGTGAAGGCCAAAGTACCGCGGGGCAGTGACTTGCAGGCCGCCTACGCGGCGCTCAAGAAGCGGTTCCCCGAGGCTTCCGCCGACGAGCGGGACGGGCTCCGGCTGGCCTGGCGGAACCGTTGGGTTCATCTTCGACCATCGGGAACCGAGCCGGTGGTCCGCTTCATCGCGGAAGCTCCGACCCAGGCGGAGGCGCAGGAGCTGGTCGAGGTCTGCCGGACACTCCTTCAGTCGTGAGGTCGTTCAGGCGATGTGTGGTATCGTCGGATACGTTGGACCGAAGCAGGCCTCGCCGATTCTGATCGACGGACTCCGGCGCATGGAGTACCGGGGCTACGATTCCGCCGGCGTGGCGGTTCTCAACGGCGGTGACATCAGGATCCGCAAAGCGGCCGGGAAGCTGTCGGCCCTGGTGGACAAGCTCCGCACCGAGACCCCGAGCGGCACCGTCGGCATCGGACACACCCGCTGGGCCACCCACGGCGCGCCGACCACCCCGAACGCCCATCCCCATCTCGACCAGAAGGGCCGCATCGCCGTCATCCACAACGGCATCATCGAGAATTCGGCGGCGATCCGGAAGGCGCTGGAGAAGCGGGGCCACGTCTTCAAATCGGAAACCGACACCGAAGTCCTGGCCCACCTGATCGGAGCCTACTACGAAGGCAACCTGGAGCAGGCGGTGGCCGGGGCGCTGTGGGATATCGACGGCGCCTACGGGATCGCGGTCATCTCGGCGGACGAACCCGACACCCTGGTGGCCGCCCGCAACGGCTCCCCGCTGCTGGTGGGGGTGGGCGACGGGGAGTACTTCGTTGCCTCGGATGCGTCCGCGATCCTGGAACACACCCGCAGCGTGGTGTATCTGGACGACGGCGAAATGGCGGTCCTGACCCGGGAGGGGTACCGGGTGCGCAACCTGACCGATACCCACGTGGACAAGCCGGTCAACCAGATCGAATGGGACCTGGCGACCATCGAGCGGGGCGGGTTCTCCCATTTCATGCTGAAGGAGATCTTCGAGCAGCCGGAGAGCCTCACCAACACGGTACGGGGCCACCTGCTCGAGGAGGAAGGCAGCGCCCGGCTGCGCGGGCTCAACATGAGCGACGAGGAGCTCAACCGGATCAACCGGGTGATCATCACCGCCTGCGGGACCTCGTGGCACGCCGGCCTGATCGGGGAGTACATCTTCGAGGAAATGGCCCGGATTCCCTGCGAGGTGGAATACGCCTCGGAGTTCCGGTATCGCAATCCGATCGTGGACGAGAACACCCTGGTTATCGCGGTCTCCCAGTCGGGTGAGACGGCGGATACCCTCGCGGCGATCCGGGAGGCCCGGCGGCGGGGGGCCCGCACCATCGGGCTGGTGAACGTGGTCGGATCGACCATCGCGCGGGAGGTGCAGGGCGGACTGTATCTCCGGGCCGGTCCCGAGATCGGGGTGGCCAGCACCAAGGCGTTCAACAGCCAGGTCGCGGCGCTGGCGATGGTGGCGCTCAAGATGGCCCGGCTCCGGGCCCTGAGCGTGCTCCAGGGTCGCCAGTTCATTCAGGCGCTCCAGGCGCTCCCGGCCCAGATCCGGACCGTGCTGGACCGCGCCCCCGAGGTGGAGACGCTGGCCGACCGGTTCGCCACCGCGCATAACGCGCTCTATCTCGGCCGGGGGGTGAACTTCCCGGTGGCGCTGGAGGGCGCGCTCAAGCTCAAGGAAATTTCCTACATCCACGCCGAGGGCTATCCCGCGGCCGAGATGAAGCACGGGCCCATCGCGCTGATCGACGACAACATGCCGGTGGTCTTCATCGCGCCCCGGGACGGCGTCCACGGCAAGATCGTGAGCAACATCGAGGAGGTGAAGGCGCGGGGCGGGAAGGTGATCGCCATCGTCACCGAGGGCGACGAAGAAATCAGCCGGCTGGCCGATGCGGTCTTCCCGATTCCCGCGACCCACGACCTGCTGACGCCGATGCTGGCCAGCGTGCCGCTCCAGCTCTTTGCCTACTACGTGGCGGTGCGGCGGGGCTGCAACGTGGATCAGCCGAGGAATCTCGCGAAGTCGGTGACGGTGGAATAGGGATCAGGGGTCAGGGGTCAGGGGTCAGGGGGGTGCTCGCACGGGCACCCCTTCTGTTTTTTGCCTCCGCACCTAACTTGTCCATCCCTGATCACTGACCCCTGATCACTGACCCTATGAGAATCGTCCTCCAACGCGTGACCCGGGCCTCCGTCAGCATTGGGGGCCGCCGGGTGGGCGCGATCGAAACCGGCTTCCTGCTCCTGGCCGGCTTCACCCACAGCGACACGCCGGAGCAGGCGGTGTGGCTGGCGGAAAAGGTCGCCGGACTCCGGATCTTTTCCGATCCGGAGGGGAAGATGAACTTGGCGCTCGCCGAGGTCGGCGGGGCGGTGCTGGTGGTGAGCCAGTTCACCCTCTACGGCGACTCGGCCAAGGGGCGCCGGCCGTCCTTCATCGACGCGGCACGCCCCGAGCAGGCCATTCCCCTCTATGAACGCTTCTGCGCCGAGCTCAAGGGCAGAGGTCTGCGGGTGGAAACCGGTGAGTTCGGCGCCGAGATGGAGGTGGAGCTGGTCAACGACGGACCGGTCACCCTGATCCTGGAGCGCTCGGCGTGATCCATCACCCGCTGATCCTCGCCTCGAGCTCGCCCCGGCGGCACCAGCTGCTCACCATGCTGGGTATTCCGCACCGGGTGGAGGCGGCCAACGTCCAGGAGATCCGGCTCCCCCGGGAGGCGCCGGCGGCGTACGTGCAGCGGCTGGCCCGGGACAAGGCGCGTGCGGTGCCCGGCGCCTGGGTCCTGGGCGCCGACACCACGGTGGCACTGGGGGACGAGATCCTCGAGAAACCCGCCGACCCGGACGACGCGCTGCGGATGCTGCGGGAGCTGCAGGGCCGCCGCCATGACGTGCTGACCGCCGTATGTCTCCGGGCCGACGGCTCCGAATACGAGGCCCTCGACCGGACCGCGGTGTTCTTCCGGCCGGCGGACGAGCGCGCCCTGCGTGCCTACGTGGCCACCGGGGAGCCGCTCGACAAGGCCGGCGCCTACGGGATCCAGGGCTACGGCGCGGCGCTGATCGAGCGGATCGAGGGCGATTTCTTCAGCGTGATGGGGCTGCCGGTCCGGCTGGTGCTCGACCTGATGGCCCGGGCGGGGTGGCACTACAACTTCGGTGAGACGTGAGACGTGAGACGTGAGACGTGAGACGTGAGACGTGAGAGTGCTTCCGTCTCACCTCTCACCTCTTACTTCTCACCTCTCACGGTCACGGCGCCGCCCTCGCCACGGAATCCTCGCGGGCCCGCCGCGCCGCCGCGGTGTCCTGAAGCCGCAGCGCCGCGCCCACCGCGTTGGCGTTGGGCAGCTTGGATTTCGCCAGCACCGTGTCAGGAATGCGCTCCGGGGGCTGCTCGGTTTTCCCGCCGCAGCCGACCAGAACCAGCAGTCCGAAGAGCAGGGCAGGTCCGCTTGACCGTTGACCGTTGACCGTTGACGCCGTTCTCACATTCCCCCCTTCAACCGGTAGACCACGACCGCTCCCTCCCGGCCCCGCACCCGAAGCCCTTCGCCCGGCACCCCCTCCGGCGGAACGGCCAGCCGGTTCCGCATCTCCTCGCTCAGCACGATTTCCCCCGCGGCGGCGGCGCCGCAGAGCCGGGCGGCGACGTTGACCACATCGCCGATCACGGTGTACTCCAGTCGCCTCGGGCTCCCGATGGTGCCGGCGAAGGCCTCCCCGTAGTGCAAGCCGATTCCGATCGCGAGCCGGGGCCGGTCCTGTCCCTGCCAGCGGGCGTTGAGGCTCCTGCATTCGTCCTGCATGGCCCGGGCCGCCGCCAGCGCCCGGTCGGCGTCTCCCGGGGCGGAGAGCGGGGCTCCCCACACGGCCAGCAGCGCGTCCCCCATGAATTTGTCGAGGGTCCCTCCATGCTCGAACACCAGCTCCACCATGGAGGCGAAGTACTCCGAGAGGTGCCCGGCAATCGCCTCGGGCTGCATGGTTTCGGCCAGGCCGGTGAAGCCGCGCACGTCGCTGTAGAGTACGGTGACCGGACGCCGCTCTCCGCCGGGGCGCACGCCGCTCCGGGTCGCCG
>DATCXX010000292.1:0-3881 GCA_036565615.1 Gemmatimonadales bacterium
CTCCAGCGACACCACGGTCTGCTGCAGCTGCTCCCAGCGCTCCGCTTCGGGCCGGAGCTGGACCAGGGACGCCGCGGCGCTCTGGTGGGCGGCCTCGAGGCGCGCGGTGGATTCTTCGGCGGCCCGGAGCCGCTCCGACGCCCGTTCCTCCTCTTCGGCGAGCCGGGCGGGATCCAGCAGCTCGGACCGCCGGGCTTCCAGGGTGGCCTGGATCAGGCGGCGCTGCTCCTTCAGTCGCTGTTGCGCGGTGCGCAGCTTCTCGTAGCCCAGGACCCGGCTCAGGAACTGGGCCCGCTCCGGCGCGGTCATCTGCGCCATGATGGCGAGCTCTTTCTGCCCGGTGAAGTAGGTGCTGAAGAATTCCTCCCGGCTCATGGAGAGCAGCCGGGTCACCTTGTCGGTGACCGTGGCCAGGCTGTTGGCGATCGGCGCGACCTCTCCGTCCTGGTACAGCTCCGCATTCCCCAGCGACCGGACGATCCGGTAACGGTGTGGTCCCAGCTCGAACTCCAGCTCCACTTCCACCCGGGATCGGGGAGGCGCGCCCCGGCGGCGAATGGTGTCCTTGGTCCCGCGGGCCGCGTCGGTGCCGTAGATCGCCCAGGCAATCGCTTCCAGCAGGGTGGTCTTGCCGGCGCCGTTGGGGCCGACAATCCCGGTGAGCCCCGCCTCGAACTCGAGGACGGTGTCGGCGTGCTGGCGGAAGTTCTGCAACCGGAGCCGGCGGATTTGCATCTAGGGCGACCGGTCGGGAACACTGTCGTCGGCATCCGCCAGCATCTCGAGCCCGAGCGCCACGAAGCGCTCCCGGGAGAGGCGCTCGGGAAGCGGGCGGCGGCTCAGGTATTCCCGCACCAGGTCCGGCAGGGTCTGGCGGCGGCCGGGCCCTCCCACCCCGACCGTGCGCTCGGCCTCGGGCCGGCGGAAATCCAGGTGCAGGTGCAGCGCCCGCGCCTTGGCGGCGCGAATCGCGCCATGATCCAGCTCCCGCATCACATGGCGGGGAATATTCTCCACCACCAGCCGGACGATCGCGTCCGCCAGCCCTCCCGGCACCCGCGCGAGCCGCTTGGCGATGAGACGGTCCAGCTCCTCGGCCGACTGTCCCTCGGCGTTGAGCCGGGGCAGGTCGAACACGCCCCGCGCCTGGGGGACCGTCTGCCGGGTTGCCACACCGGTGTCGAGATCGACCAGCAGCCAGCCCTTGCCCTGGAGCCCATGCCGAGCCTCGTCGGCCAGCTCGCCCCAGACGTTCGGGGTCACCCACTCCAGCGCGCCGGAGTACCAGATCCGGGGACCGACTTCGTGCTGCACGTGATAGTGGCCCAGCGCCACGTAGCTCCAGGGCTCGGCGCGGAGCAGCTCGGGATCGAGCAACGCACCGCCGTACTCCACCCAGGAGCGGTCGAAGGGGAACACTCCCTCCACTTCGCCGTGCAGCACCAGGACCTGGTAGCGCTCCGGCCCGGCACGCCGCAGCAGGGGCCGCTCCGGCGCGAAGAGCGCGGCGTGGGGCACCGCCAGCACCGACAGGTCGAGACCGGGAAAGACCAGCCGGCGCATTTCGTCGGACGCGACCTGAATCCCCAGCTCCTCGTAGAGGCTCAGGATCGAGCCGGTCTCGCTGCTCCGGGGAGTTTCGTGATTTCCCGCGATGACGATGACCGGCGCGCCGGGCAGCTCCTCGGTCAGCCGCTGGAGCTGCCGGAACGCGAACACGATGGAAAAATTGGAGGGCCGCACCTGCTGGAAGAGATCGCCCGCGATGATGACCGCGTCGGGGCGGGCCGAGATGACCCCGTCCACCGCGGCGCGGAAGGCGTTGGCGACGTCGGCTTCGCGCTGATTGATTCCCGCGGATGTCTGGCGATGGTACTGCCGGAAGCCGAGGTGCAGGTCGGCGAGATGGGCGATTTTCACGGGACCCTCAGTAGGGATCTCCGCTGGTCCGAACCGGGCGGATTCCCTGCCGCAGGGTCACGGTCTCCGGCCGGGGATCCCTCCCCAGGCACTTGAGGAAAAACGGAAACACCTGCTCCGGCCGGGCGCGGACGGTGGCGTTGAGCGCCCGCCGCACGTCTTCCTCGCGCCGCCCGGCGACCGCATCCAGCACCCGCGACTGGCCCAGACCAGGCTCCAGCTGGCGGAGACGCCGCGCCACCGCCTCGGGGAACGGCAGCTCGGCCGCGGGGGGAAAGCGGACCACCCCCTCGCGGCCGGAGAGCACCGCGGGCCGGGGAAACCGGACGAACACCGGGTGGGTGAAGTGGGGATGCCGTACCAGCAGCTCCCCCTTGGGGAGGGAGGCCAGCCGGGCCCGGATGGCGGGACTCATCGTGGCGTAGCCGGGGAGCGCGAGCTCGTCGCCATCCATCCGGCCCAACAGCATGGTGCCGGCGTTGCCGACCACCCGGCGCTGGACCTGGGAGCGGAATTGCTGGGCCGAGAACAGCACCAGCCCGAGGTAGCGGCCCCGCTCGGAAATGTCGAGCAGCATCTTCCGGACGTAGGTCTCGGGCCCGTCGGCGGGAGCGTACTTGTTGAGCTCGTCCACGAACACCATCACCTGCTCCACCCCGAGGTCGCGCCGCTCCAGGTGCTCGCGGAGCATCGAGACCACCCGGGCGAAGACCAGATCCTGGGCCAGCGGATCGAGACCCGCCACGTCCACCACGTAGACGCCCCGGTCCTCGAACGAGCCCCAGGGAAGGTCGTTGACCTCCCCGTCGTCGGTCACCAGCCCCTTGGAGCGGGTGCTGATGTTGCCGAGACGATTGCGGATCTTGCGGATGGTCGCGACATGATGGGTCCGCCAGACTTCTCCGCGGCCTTCCTCCAGCTTGCCGAAGATCGCCCGGAAGAATTCATCGAGGTCGGCGAAGCTCTTGACGAAGAAGCGGCGCCCCAGCGAGGGCTCCTCGAATTCGCGCCCCACCACCCGTTCCGCCAGAAAATCGATGAAGGCATCCGCCTTGGCGTCCACGTCGTCCTTGTTGAGCAGCACCTCGGCGTAGTCGAGCACTTCCCGCAGGCCCCAGATCAGCGGCTCGGTATTGGCCTGGAGCGCCTCGTGGCTGCGGAGGGTATTGAGGTTGACGCCGTCGGGCTTGTAGGGCGCGAAGTAGCGGACCTGGCTGAAGGGGTCGGGCGAGAGGCCGAGCCGGTGGTAGAGACGCAGGTCTTCGGCTCCCAGCTCGGCGGGCTGATCCAGAAAGCAGAGGTCGGGACCCTTCACGTTGAAGCACACCGCGGCCACCCGGCCCTTGGAGGCCGGCAGGCTCTGGAAAACGCTGGACAGAAAGAATTCCACCGCGCTGGTCTTGGTGGCGAGTCCGGACACGCCGGTGATGTTGAGGTGCGCCGCCTCGGGTCCCAGCAGAAAATCGGGATCGAGATGGACCGGCGCCTCGAGCCCCCCGGCCGCGTACACCCCCACCGGGATGCCCCGGGCCTGATCGCCGGAGGCGTAGCCGTCCATCCGGAGCGCGGACCCCACGTCGGCGTCGCTCGCCAGTCGCACCGCGCCCAGCGGAACCGGCTGCACCGGCTCTTCGGGCACCTGGCGCAGCACCGCGGCGGCATAGAGCCGGATGGAGGCACGGGCCTCGCCTTCCCCGGGGGTGGCGGCGGGATCACCGCCCGCCCCGGCGACCGCGTCGAGCGGAGTATGCCAGTCGGAGTAGGATACCCCGTCGGTCACCACCCCGAAGACGGTGCGGTCTTCCGCGTCCACCCTGACGATGGTCCCGATGCCGACCGGCGATCCCGGAGCGGTCCAGAACCAGAATTGATGGGGGGTGGAGGGCTTCAGCTCGGTCGCGACGACGCGACCGACCACCCCGGGAGTGGGGGTTGGGGGTTGGGGGTTGGGGAACCGCTCA
>DATCXX010000311.1:0-9406 GCA_036565615.1 Gemmatimonadales bacterium
GGGCGGGCGTCCAGCCCCGCCGCCAGGTTCAGGACGCAATCCACTTCCTCGTGCTTCACCACCCGCATGATGATCTCGTCCATCACCGCGGTCCGTACGATCATCGGCCAGGCCATCTGCCGGCCTTTGGGCATGGCGTGCACGATCGCCTCGCCCCGCTCGCCGGCGAGCCGGCGGGCGTAGGGATCCCGGAAGACCGCGTCGGGACGCTCGGTCTCCATGGCGCGATAGAAGGCCACCCAGCGCGCCGTGTCCGCGATATTCTGGATCACCGGACCCGTCACGGCACCGGCCTCGCCCGGGGAAGCTTTTCACGCCGGCTGGCGGCGTGGTACGCAAACGTGGCCAGCACGATGGCGTTCTGCTTGAGGTCATCCAGGCGGACCCGCTCGGCAAAGTCCATGTTGGTGTGGTGGTCGCGGGTGTCGTAATCGGTGTAGTCCTGGAGGGTGTTGAACGCCGGAAGGCCGAGCGCGGTGAACGCCAGGTGATCGGTATTCCCGATCTTTGCGGTGACGTTCTTCCGCATTCCCAGGTCCCTGAGCGGCTCGAGCCAGGCATCGAAGACCGGCTTGATCAGGGCGTCCTCCTCCATGTACCAGCCGTAGATGGGGCCGGTCCCCGGATCGTTGTTGAGATAGACCGAGAGCTTTGACCGGGCGGTCGCGTTGGCGTCACCGGCGTAGTGGCGCGCCGCATAGGCCCGGGACCCGAGCAGTCCCTGCTCCTCGCCGCCCCACAGCGCCATCCGGATGGTCCGTCGCGGCTTGAGGTCGAGCGCCTTGAGGATGCGCATGGCCTCGATCAGCGCCGCCGAGGCATCGGCGTTGTCCGTGGCGCCGGTGGCCGAGTGCCAGGAGTCGAGATGGGCGCCCAGCAGGACGACCTCGTCCTTCACCGCGGGGTCGGCGCCGGGAATCTCGGCAATGACGTTGTAGCCGCTGGTGTCGGCGGTGTGCTCCCGGCTGTCCACCCGGACCCGGAGCGTGACCGGCGCGCCGCTTTGCAGCGCCCGGACGATCATGTTGTAGTGCTCGGCGAGCAGGATCACCGAGGGCGCCGCGTCCCTGGGCGTGGCGCGGCTGCCCAGCACGAACGCGGTGCCGTGCTGACCCTGGGTGGGACGCAATACCACTCCCGCGCCCACTTCGGCCATGATCCGGGTGCGGGCCTGGTTGGGGAGCGGGCTCCGGGGATTCAGAAACGGCGGGGCTCCGATCCGCACCGCCGTGTCGGAGGCGCTGGGCTGGGGCCGGTCCGCCACGATGAAGCCGGTCTGGGGCTGGGTCAGCAGCACGATCGCGCCGCGGAGATCCGCGGCCCGGGCCCGGACCGCGGTGGAATCGGCCAGATCGCCCAGGTAGACCGGGGCGCCCAGCAGCTCGCCCTTGGTCGACGGGCTCCAGGCCTCGGGATAGCCGGTGAGCGGGAAGTACCAGGGCTCCACCATTTCGAGGACCAGCTTCTCGAGCGACCACCCCCGTCCGAACGGGAAGCTTTCCAGGTGGACCGCCGAGAGCCCGTAGCGCTTGAGCAGCTCGGCGCTCCAGTCGGCGGCTCGCTTGTAGGACGGGCTCCCGGTCAGCCGGGGGCCGAGGACGTTGGTGAGCTGGTTGAAGGTCTCCTCCACCCGGGAGCGCTGCAGCCCCTCCTCCCTGATCCGGGCGATCACCGCCCGGTCCACCGGCTCCTGAGCGGCCAACGGGCGCGCCGCACTGAGTACCAGCGCGGCGATCCAGGCTGATCCGGGGGCAAGCCTCATCGGGTATTCCTTGGCTCGGGCGGGGAAGGTCCAGGCCCAAAGCTATGGAGCCCGTGGGGGGAGCGGAAGCGACCACTTCCCCCGTATTTTCGGGGCATGCCAGACTTCATTCGGGAGATGGTCGCGGCCGATGTCGCCAGCGGGCGGTTCGGCCGACCGGTCTGCACCCGGTTCCCCCCGGAGCCCAACGGGTTTCCCCATATCGGCCACGCCAAGTCCATCTGCCTCAACTTCGGGATCGCCCGGGAGTTCGGCGGGACGGTGAATCTCCGCTTCGACGACACCAACCCCTCCACCGAGGACATCCGGTACGTCGACGCGATCAAGCGCGACATCCAGTGGCTCGGATTCCAGTGGGACCACGAGCTCTATGCCAGCGACTACTTCGAGAAGCTCTACGAGTTCGCCGAGCTGCTGGTGAGGAAGGGCAAGGCTTACGTGGACAGCGAGTCGGAGGAGGAGATCCGCGCCCACCGCGGCGCGGTGACGACCCCCGGCACGCCGAGCCGGTACCGCGACCGCCCGGTGGAGGAGAACCTCGACCTGCTCAGGCGGATGAAGGCGGGGGAGTTTCCCGACGGCGCCCACGTCCTCCGGGCCAAGATCGACCTGGCCCACCCCAACATGATCATGCGCGATCCGCTGCTGCTCCGGATCCGTCACGCGCATCACTACCGGCGGGGAGACGCCTGGTGCATCTACCCGCTGTACGACTTTGCCCACGGGCTGTCCGATGCCATCGAGGGCATCACCCACTCGCTCTGCACCCTCGAGTTCAAGGACAACCGGGACATCTACGACTGGCTGGTCCGCGAGGCCGGCTTCGAGCGCCCCCCGGAGCAGACCGAGTTCGCCCGGCTGGTGCTGGACTACACCGTGGTCAGCAAGCGGAAGCTGCTCCGGCTGGTGAACGAAGGGCACGTGTCGGGGTGGGACGATCCCCGGATGCCCACCCTGTCGGGCATCCGGCGCCGGGGAGTGACCCCGGAGGCGATCCGGGACTTCTGCGAGACCGTCGGGGTCGCGCGGAAGGATGCCCGGACCGAGCTGGCCGCCTACGAGCACGCGGTCCGGAACGATCTCAATTTGCGGGTGCCCCGGGTGCTTTGCGTGGTGCACCCCCTCAAGGTGGTGCTGACCAACTATCCGGAGGGGCAGGTCGAAGCGCTCGACGCCAGCTACTACCCCCACGATGTACCGCTCACCGGGTCGCGGAAGATTCCCTTCTCCCGGGAGCTGTACATCGAACGGGATGACTTCATGGAGGATCCGCCCAGGAAATTCTTCCGGCTGGCGCCGGGGCGGGAGGTGCGGCTGCGCTACGGCTATTTCATCACCTGCACCGAGGTGATCAAGGATTCAGCCGGAAATGTGACGGAGCTGCGCTGCACCTACGATCCCGCCACCCGCGGGGGTGACGCGCCCGACGGCCGCAAGGTCCAGGGAACCATCCACTGGGTCTCGGCCGCCCACGCACTCCCCTGCGAGCTCCGGCTCTACGACCGGCTGTTCACCGTGGCCGACCCGGACGGGGTGCCGGAGGGGGAGGATTTCACCTCGGTCCTGAATCCGGAGTCGCTGGTGGTGGTGCCGGGGGCGCGGATCGAGCCGGGGGTCGCCGCCGATCCTCCAGGCACCAGGTACCAGTTCGAGCGGACCGGTTATTTCATTTCGGATGCCGAAGACTCTCGACCCGATGGCCTGATCTTCAATCGCACGGTGACGCTCCGGGATTCCTGGAGCAAGGAGAAGGCGAAGGGGGCGCAGGTGCCAAGTCGGGGGTGACGCCCCATATTGCTACCGGACATGCCGAGTATCCTGGAGCGACTGAAAGCCAAGCTTTCCGACCGCTACTCGATCGAGCGCGAGCTCGGACAGGGCGGCATGGCGACCGTCTTCCTCGCGACCGACGTCAGGCACGAGCGCGAGGTCGCCATCAAGGTCTTGCATCCCGAGCTGTCCGCCTCGATCGGCGGGGAGCGGTTCGAACGGGAGATCAAGCTCGCCGCCCGGCTCCAGCATCCTCACATCCTGGGTCTCTACGACTCGGGCGAGACCGACAACCTCCTCTACTATGTCATGCCCTTCGTGAAGGGCGAGTCGCTGCGCGACCGCCTGGACCGCGAAGGCCAGCTTCCCATTGACGACGCGGTCCAGATCGCGCTCGAGGTGGCCGACGCCCTGGGGCATGCCCACGCCCAGGGCGTGGTTCACCGCGACATCAAGCCGGAAAACATTCTGCTCTCCGGCGGCCACGCGCTGGTGGCCGATTTCGGCATTGCCCGAGCCGCCACCGAGGCGGGCGGACACAAGCTCACCCAGACCGGCATGGCGGTCGGCACGCCGGTGTACATGGCGCCGGAGCAGTCGGTGGGAGATCCGGTGGGACCGCCGACCGATCTGTACTCCCTGGGCTGCGTCCTGTACGAGATGCTGGTGGGCGAGCCGCCCTTCCTGGCCAAGAGCGCCCAGGCGCTGATGGCCCGGCACGCGATGGAGGCGGTCCCCAGCGTGCGGATCGTGCGGAACACGGTGCCGGAAGAGGTCGAGGACGCCATTTTCGCGGCGATGGCCAAGGTGCCGGCCGACCGCCCCCAGAGCGCCGCCCAGTTTGCCGAGATCCTGGGAATGCCGCTGGGCGCCACGGCCAGCCGCCGGAGCGCGATCCGCCACACCGCCTCCCGCCGAGTGCCCACGGGGGTCACCCGAAGCTACGAAGCGGAAGCGCCCCCCCCGCTCGCCTGGTGGCGAAAGCCCTGGGCCCTGGCGGTGGTGGCCGTGGTGCTGGTGGCGGGCGGATACCTGGGGTGGAAATCCTTTGCCGGCAGCCGTTCCGCGGTCCTGAGTCCGGCCGAGGCGGCGCTCAAGCGGAAGATCGCGGTGCTGTACTTCACCTCCGACGACGCCGCCCTCAGCCCGATTGCGGACGGCTTGACCGAGGGGCTCATTGCGTCACTTCGCGCGGCCAGGCTCGACGTCATTTCGCGCAATGGCGTCCTGCCGTTCCGGGGCACAGAGACCCCGGTCGACAGCATCGCCGGTCGGCTCCAGGTCGGGACGCTGGTCCGCGGTTCCGTGGTCGAGGAGGGCGCAGACCGGGTCCGGGTCACCACCTGGCTGACCGACGCCTACGGCAACGACCAGGGAGGGCGGGTCAATTTCCTGGTGCCCCGCGACTCGCTCCTCGTTGCCGGGAGCAAGGTGGCGGAGGAGGCCTCGAGAAAACTACGAGAGCATCTGGGGGAATCGATCCAGCTCGCGGAGATTCAGGCCAGGGCGGGGAATCAAGAGTCCTTCGCCCTGCTCCAACGGGGCGAGAAGGCGCGGAACGATGCCGAGCAGGCGAGACTGAGCGAGCCCGGACGGGCTCTCCCCCTGCTGGACCAGGCCGATTCGCTGCTGGCCCGGGCGACCGAGGCCGACCCGGCCTGGGCCGACCCTCTGATCGTCAGGGGCGAGGTGGCGCTCCAGCGGGCGGCGCTGGCGGACCGGGGGGAGATGCTCCCGGTGATCCAGGCGGGGATGCGTTACGCGGAAGCGGCACTGGTTCGCGAACCCACCAGCGCCCGGGCGCTGGCCCTGAAGGGCTCGCTCAACTACGCCGCCTGGCGGGTGACCCCGCCCGATCAGGCGGCGCTCCGGAAAAACCTTCTGGACAGCGCCGAGGCTGAATTGCTGACCGCGACCCAGGCGGATCCGTCGCTGGCTGGCGCCTACGCAACTCTCAGCAACATCTATTACGAGCGCAAAGACGTCCACTCGGCCCTCAAAATGGCCCTCAGTGCATGGACCGAGGACAAGTATCTGAGCAACAGCGCCGCAATTCTGAACCGGCTGTTCTTCTCGAACTACGACACGGAAAACTTCCTGGAGGCCAGGCGGTATTGTGACATCGGCCAGCTCCGCTTCCCCGCCAATCCGATCTTCACCCAATGCTCCCTGTGGCTGATGCTGACACCGGATGCGCCCCGGGACGTTCCCCAGGCCTGGCGGCTGGCAGCCCGGCTCGATTCCCTCAACGCGGGCCGGCCGGAACAGGCGCGGGCGAGAGAGAATCGGCTGGGCCGCATCCTGGTCGCGGGAGCCATCGGCAAGATGTCGAACGGAGTACCCAGCCCGCTGGCGGACAGCGCCCGCCGGGTGCTGCTGGCGGCCCGGGCCGACCGGGGCATCGATCCGGGACGCGAGCTCCCGGGTTATGAGGCGGTGATCCGGGTCCAGATGGGCGACTTCGACGAGGCGATCGCCCTGCTCAAGGAATACGTGGCCTCCAATCCCGACCACTCCTTCAATGTGGGAGGCAACGTGCACTGGTGGTGGCGCGACATCCGCAGCCGGCCGGAGTTCCAGGCCCTCCTCGCCCGGCGCGGATAACTCGGCACTGCAGTAATCTCCGCTCGCGGCCGGACCCTCCCTCCTGCTCAATTTTCGCCATCTGTCGGCTTCCCGGACCGTTAGTTAGCATTGCGTGAGTATGCCCGGGAATCCTCCCCACGGGCGTTCTTGCGTTCATATCAATCGGTAGGCACCGCGTCAGGAAGGAGTCCACATGACCCGCCGTGTACTGGTCGTCCTGTCCCTGGCAGGCCTTGCCGCCTGCTCGGGTGAACCCTCTCAGCCTTCGGAACCCGCGGGAGGGCCTGCGTTCGCGATCGTTGATGGCAGTGATCCGGGTGGAAGACCTGATTTTGCCTGGCGTCCCCCGATCGGCAATACCACGATCGAGGGCAGCTTCGACGGCAACAAGCACCCGACGGTGCGCATCTGCGTCCTGAACGTCGCCGACCAGGCGTGCACCGGTGCCGACGTCTTCACCGCGACCGACGTCCCGGTGGTCAACGCCAACTACCAGGTGGACTGGACCGTCCCGATCAGTCCGGTCACCCACTACCGGATCTTCGTCCAGACGATCAACCCGTCCGTCATCCTCGGTTTCGCGGACGTGAGGACGGCTGCCACCTCGAAGGGTCTCAAGGGAAACGATCCCAATGAATTCGTGGGCATCACG
This sequence comes from Gemmatimonadales bacterium, assembly GCA_036565615.1. GTDB lineage: Bacteria > Gemmatimonadota > Gemmatimonadetes > Gemmatimonadales > GWC2-71-9 > JABFSM01. The sequence goes on from DATCXX010000311.1 coordinate 6,771, forward strand.
GACGGCTCGATCCTTCCGATCAAGTTCCGGATCACGGACGCCTGCGAGGACCAGGATTGCAGCGGCGGCTTCATCGATACCAACCAGGGCGGGACCGCCTATCACACCGACGAGAATGGGGAGACGGTCGGCGGGGTGACCATCCCGCCCGATCCCCAGGGTGACGGCAGGATCGTGACCGTTGACTTCTCGCTGTGCAACGATCTGCCCATCGACAATCCGAAGTTCGGCAGCTGCATTTCCGTCCTGGCCCAGGACGACGACAACGTCGAATACGCCGGCGCCGGGGTAGCGTTCGTCTGTGACGCCGAGACGGCGGTCGGCAGCCTCAGCCCCGCCCAGCAGGAGCTGGTCACCCTGCACCGGAAGCACAACACCGACCCGGTGGAGGCGCTGCCCCACGCGGCCGATCAGTGCCCTTCGATCATCACCATCGGCAGCGTGAAGGGCCTGTTCCGGGCCCTGGTCCAGGGCAAATGGAAGCGGGCAGGCCGGCAGCTCGCCGCCCTGGTCGCGCCCAGGCCGCTCTACGCCCGGCGGCTCGACGCGGGCGCCGGCGGCGCGATCTTGGACGGCGGGTTCAGCGACTTCCAGTTCGCGCTGCCGGCCACGCTGGAGATCTCCGCCGGCGACGATCAGGTGGCGCTTGCGGGGTCGACGCTGGCCACCGATCCGACGGTGCTGGTCAGGGACTTCCTGGGGAATCCGGTCGCCAACGCCACGGTGCACTTCTCCACCGCGGATGGGTCGGTGACCCCGACCTCCCAGCTCACCGATGCCAACGGCCTCGCCAGCGCGGACTGGACCCTCGCGGCATCCGCCACGCTGGGCCAGAAACAGCTGATCGCGTCCGGATACGGCCTGGCGGCGGCCAACGCCAGCGGGCCCAGGACGGGAGTGGATCCCTTCCTGCCCCTCATGAACCACGCTCCGTTCAACGACGGAGTAGCTGGTGCCGCCGTCCCGCTCGACACCGGCAAGGTGTTCTTCTCGGCTACTCCGATCGAGGGATTTGAAACCGACGCCGGATGGGCCGCGAGCGGCTTCTGGCACCGCAGCACGCTGGCCGGGATCATCAACCAGGCCTTCAGCGATGGGCTGGTGACGCTGGGAGCAGGTGATGCTTCGGCGGGTGCCATGCCCAGCCCGTTCGCGGGAAGCTTTGCCTTCTGGTACGGCACCGAACCCGGCGCCGGCGTCGGGAGCGAGAACGGCAACTACATCGGCACCCGCTCCGGCAACAACGCGACGGGTTCGCTTTCCGGAGGCGAGTCCACCACGGCGAACTCCGGGGTGCTCAGCTCCACGGCCTTCGTCGTGCCGGCCGACGGGATGCTCCGGTTCGAGACCTGGTGGGAGATCGAGAGCTTCGATCCGAACGCCTTCGACCTGATGACGGTGCTGGTGGAAGAGGTGGGCGTCGGTACCACGGCGGTGGGTTCGTTGAATCCGATCACCGATCCCGACGGCGCCCCCAGCCAGCCGTTTACCACCAACGGCTTCAATGTCGCGCCGGCGTGGGCCGGCTTCGGCGTGAGCCTGGGCGCCTATGCCGGGAAGACGGTCAAGCTTCACTTCGACTTCAACACCGGCGATGCCAACTACAACGGCTTCCGGGGCTGGCTGCTCGACAACGTTCGCGTGGTACCGGAGCCGGTGATCATTGGCTTGAGATCGCTGACCGCCGCGGCTCGAACCCTGAATCCGCCCCGGGCGGTGGGAACCCGCGCGCCGTAAACAGAAAGTAGCGAAGAGCGAAGAGCGAAGAGCGAAGAGGGGAAGTCTTCCCTCTTCGCTCTTCGCTCTTCGCTACTCCCTGAATTAAGGAATGGCGCGGGTGCGGGAGCGGAACATCGCCTCGATCTCGTCGATCTCCCGGGGTGCCCGGCTGATCCATTCCAGCCCCCGCTCGGTGATCAGGTACACGTCCTCGATCCGGATCCCGGTGTTCTGGTAGCGGTCCACCGCGGCGCGGACCCGGGCCTTGAAGGCCCGGTTCTTCGGCGTATCGGGCAGGATGTCGAGCTGCCGGGTGGTGATGTAGAGGCCGGGCTCGATCACGAAGGCGTCGCCCTTCTGAAAGGTGCGGTCGCCGAAATAGGCCTGGATCGGATCGTGGACCTCGAGCCCCAGCCCGTGGGTGATGCCATGGATGGCCCAGAGGGAAACCTGCTGGCAGGAGCGGGGGGTCCGGGTGCAGTCGGCCGGCCAGGGGGGATCGAAGGTGGCGGTGGCCGATTCGATCAGCCCGAGCGACGCGAGCCCCCGGGCCCGTACATCGATCGAGCTGTCCAGCGCCGCCTGGATGGACAGTCCCGGCCTGGAATTCCGCTCCGCCGCCGCCTGGCCGTCCCGCACCACCTGATAGAGTGCCCGCTGCTCCCGGCTGTAGGTCCCGTTCACCGGGAGGGTGCGGGTGATGTCGGTCGCGTAGCCGCCGAATTCCGCCGCGGCGTCGATCACCACCACCTCTCCGGGATTGAGCGGGCCCCGGTCCTTCATGTAATGGAGCTGGCTGGCCCGGGGTCCCGACCCGATGATGGAACCGTAGGCCGGCCGCTCGGCCCCGCCGCGGCGGAAGGCGTACTCGATGATCGCCTGAAGATCGTACTCGTGCATTCCCGGCTCGGCCCGCC
>DATCXX010000314.1:0-3756 GCA_036565615.1 Gemmatimonadales bacterium
CGATGGCCCGGGCGGGACAGGAAATGATTGGCCGGCTGGAGCGCTTCCCCAAGCCGATCGTCGTGGCGATCCACGGTGCCTGCGTCGGCCTGGGATGCGAGCTGTCGCTGGCCTGCTCGTGGCGGATCGCGACCGATGCACCCAAGACGGTTATCGGGTTGCCCGAAGTCCAGATCGGCATCCTGCCCGGGGCGGGCGGGTGCCAGCGGCTTCCCCGGCTGATCGGGGTGCGCGCCGCCCTCGACATCATCCTGGCCGGCAAGACCGAGCGCGCCGCCAAAGCCTTTCAGCTCGGCCTGGTGGACGAGCTGGTTCCGCCCAGCATTCTCCGGTCGACCGCGCTGGTCGCTGCGGACCGGATCGCCCGCGAAGGCGTGCCTTTCCGTCCCCGGCGGGGCAGCCTGCTGCTGGAGCGGAATCCGGTCGGGCGCGCCCTGGTCTTTCGCCTGGCGCGGAAGAGCGTGCTCAAGAAGACCGGCGGCCACTACCCCGCGCCGCTGGCCGCGATCGACGCAATCAGGACCGGCCTGACCCGCGGCATGGAAGCGGGACTTCGCCGCGAAGCGGAGCTGTTCGGGGAGCTGGCCGTGGGGCCGGTGTCCCGCAACCTGGTCCGGATCTTCTTTGCGACCACCTCGCTCAAGAAGGACGATGGAATCGCCCCCGGCACCGGCGCAGCCCGGCCGGTCGCCCGGCTCGGCGTCGTGGGCTCGGGCTTCATGGGCGCCGGGATCGCCGGTACCGCGGTGTCGCAGGCCGGAATCGAAGTGCGGCTCAAGGACGCCGATCTTCCCCGGGTGGGGAAGGGACTCAAGGCGGCGCTCGACGTCCTCAAGGGGCAGCTCACCCGCCGGCGCATCACCCGGCACGAATTCGAGCGGAAGTCCGCGCTGCTGTCGGGAACCGGAAGCTGGCAGGGATTCGAGCGCGCCGATGTCGTGATCGAGGCGGTCTTCGAAGACCTCGAGGTGAAGCGCGCGGTCATGGCCGAGGTCGAGGGGGTGGTGCCGAAAGGGGCCGTGGTGGCCAGCAACACCTCTACAATTCCGATTGCCAGGATCGCCGAGGGGGCCCGGCACCCGGAGCGAATGCTCGGGATGCATTTCTTCTCGCCGGTCGAGAAGATGCCCCTGCTCGAGGTGATTCCGACCGACCGGACTACCCCCGATGCCATCGCCACGGCCGTGCAGTTCGGCCGGCGGATGGGCAAGACGGTGATCGTGGTGCAGGACCGGCCCGGGTTCTGGGTCAACCGGATCCTGTCTCCCTACCTCAATGAAGCCGGACTCCTGCTGGCCGAGGGAACGCCGATCGAGGTGATCGATCGCGCCATGACCAGGTTTGGATTCCCGGTCGGCCCGATCGCGCTGCTCGACGAGGTCGGGATCGACGTCGCGGTCAAGGCAAGCGGGGTCATGCACGCCGCCTTCGGCGACCGGATGACGCCAGGTCCGGGGATCGCGAAGATGGTGGAAGCCGGCCGGCTCGGCCGCAAGGCGGGCAAGGGATTCTATGCCTACCACGACGGTCACAAGACCGATCCCGATCCCGAGGCCTATCGCCTGCTCGGGGTTCGCCCCCTCGCGTCGGTGGACAGGGCGGAAGTCGAGCGGCGGCTCGTCTACATCATGCTGAACGAAGCGGCCCTTGCCGCGGCGGAGGGAGTGGTCCGCTCGGCCCGCGACGCCGACATCGGGGCGATCTTCGGGATCGGGTATCCGCCGTTTCGCGGAGGCCCGCTGCGCTACATGGACACCCTGGGCGCCGCCGAAGTCGTCCGGACCCTGGAAGGACTCGCGCTGGCCCACGGTCCCCGCTTCAATCCCGCGCCGGTGCTGCGCGAGATCGCCCGGACCGGCGAGACCTTTCACGCTGACTAACAGGCAACTGGCAACAGGCAGCAGGCAGCAGGCAACAACCCAGCCTTCCGAGTGTTCGGAACTGGGACGACTCTATCCCATTGCCGAACACTCTCCCTCCGGGCGTCAACAATCAAATCATTGCTGCATATGAAGTTACGTAACCGGCCCTGACGGCACGCAACTTCCTTTAACGTGACTGAAGGCTTATGGCCGATAGCTGATAGCTGCTGTTTATTGGAGTGTCATGGACATCAAGCGCGAGCCCCAGAAAAACCGGAAAAAGTGGATCCTGGTCGGTGGCGGCATCGCCGGCCTGGTGGCGGTGACCGTTGCCTTGATGAGCCTGAAGCCCGCCTCCCCCACGGTCGAGCTGGGCACCATCTACCTGGATACGGTGGAGCGGGGCGAGATGGTGCTCGAGGTACGGGGTCCGGGAACGCTGGTGCCGGAAGACATCCGCTGGATTACCGCGGTGACCGCGGGCCGGGTCGAGAAGAAGCACCTCCTCCCCGGCGTGTCGGTCGAGCCCAGCACGGTGCTGATGGAGCTGGTCAATCCCGACGTCGAGATCCAGACCCTCAACGCCGACCGCGCCCTCACCGAGGCGGAGTCCCAGCTGGTGCAGCTTCGGACGACGCTGGCCAACAACCGGCTGAGCCAGGCTTCCCAGGTGGCCAGCCTGCGCTCCCAGTGGCTGGACGCCAAGCGGCGGGCCGAGTCGGGGGCCGAGCTGCTCAAGCAGGGGCTGATCATTCCGCTGGACCAGCAGCAGGCCCAGGAGCGGGCCGATGCCCTCGGCAAGCAGGTCGAGTTCGAGGAGGAACGGCTCCGAATTCTCACGGTCACCATCGCCGACCAGATCCGGGTGCAGGAGGAGCAGGTCGCCCGGCTTCGTTCCATCACGGCGTTCCAGCACGGACTCAAAGCCTCCATGGTGGTGCGGGCCGGCGCCAAGGGGGTGCTGTCCGAGCTCCCCCTGGAGGTGGGCCAGTACGCCCAGGCCGGGGCGACCCTGGCCAAGGTCGTCCCCACGCCGCTCCGCCTCAAGGCGGTCCTCCGGGTGCCCGAGGTCCAGGCCCGGGACGTGGCGATCGGACAGAAGGCCATGATCGACACACGCAACGGTTTTGCGCCCGGCCACGTCGTACGGAGTGATCCCTCGTCCGTGAACGGGACCGTGACGGTGGATGTAGCGCTCGACGGGACCCCGCCCGCGGGGGCCCGGCCCGACCTGAGCGTGGACGGGGTGATCGAGATCGCCCGGATGAAGGACGTGCTCTTCACCGGGCGCCCCCCCTACGGCCAGAGCGACGCGCCGATCGGCATCTTCAAGCTGGTCGAAGGCGGCAAGTACGCCGAACGGGTGACGGTGCGGCTGGGCCGGACCTCGGTGAACAGCGTAGAAATCAAGGAAGGCCTCGCCCCCGGCGACGTCGTGATCCTGAGCGACATGTCCCGGTGGGATAATGTGGCCCGGGTGAGAATTAAGTAGGGACGAGGAGTTAGGAGCCAGGGAGCTAGGGCTTCCTGCTTCTCCTAGCTCCCTAGCTCCCTAGCTCCCTAGCTCCTGAAAAAAACAGATCTCTAACGAAGGATTCCAACATGTCGACGGCACCCGGCGAAACCCTCATCAAACTCGACGGCATCAAGAAGGTCTTCCTGACCGACGAGCTGGAGACCCACGCGCTCTCCGAGATCCACCTGCAGCTCATGAAGGGCGAGTACGTCTCGATCTCGGGGCCGTCCGGCTGCGGAAAGACGACGCTGCTCTCCATTCTGGGGCTGCTGGATACGCCGAGCGGCGGGACCTATACCCTGGCGGGGCATTCGGTGGAGAGCCTGACTCCCTCGGAGCGGGCCCGGGTCAGGAACCGGCAGATCGGGTTCATCTTCC
>DATCXX010000318.1:0-9368 GCA_036565615.1 Gemmatimonadales bacterium
GATCACGAGCTCCGGGAGGAGCTGCGCTTTCACCGGGAACAGCTGGAGCGGGATGCCAGAGGGGAAGGGGTTCCGGCGGAGGAGGTCCGGGACGTGGCCCGGAGGCGGCTGGGCAACCTGACCCAGGTCCGGGAGGCAGCGCGCGACCGGTGGTCCTGGCCCTGGCTCGACCACTTCTTCAAGGATCTGAGGTATGCGCTTCGGGGTCTCCGGCGCTCGCCGGGATTCTCCGCCACGGTGATTCTGACCCTCGGGCTCGGCATCGGGGCCAACGCCGCGATGTTCGGGGTGATCGATCGCCTGATGTTCCGCCCCTTCCCCTACCTGCGCGACCCCGGGTCGGTGCACCGGGTCTACCTCACCTGGCAGGACCGGGACCGAAGCCGGACCTCCTCTGCCTTCGAGTACACCCGCTACCTCGATCTCACCAAGTTCACCACCTCCTTCTCCCAGTTTGCCGGCTTTGCCACCCGGACGGTGGCCGTCGGGCTGGGCGACGCCTCTCGGGAACGTTCGGTCGCTGTCGTCAACGCCTCGTTTTTCGATTTTTTCGAGATGCGCCCGGCGCTGGGCCGGTTCTTCGTCGCCGCGGAAGATGTGACGCCCAGGGGAGCCAACGTGGTGGTGCTGGAACATGGATTCTGGCAGCGCGAGTTCGGCGGGCGGAACGTGCTGGGAGAGACCCTGCATGTCCGCAACATTCCCTGTGTGATCATCGGCGTCGCGCCGAAGGGCTTCGTCGGCGTCGCGGAGAATGAACCGCCGGCGGTGTTCCTCCCGATCACCACCTCGGCCGGGAACGAGCCGATCGTCCGGATGGCCGAGAGCTACTACAAGACCTACAACTGGGGCTGGATGAGCGTGATGCTCCGGCGCAAGCCCGGGGTGTCCGAGGAAGCGGCCTCGGCCGATCTGAGTCAGGCCCACGTGCGGAGCTGGAATGCCGAGCTGGCGCTGGAGCCCAGGGGCACGCCGGCGGCGATCGCGAAACCCGCGGCGGTCGCGGGGTCCCTCCGGACCGCGGCGGGACCCGATGCCGGACTCGAGGCCAGGACGCTGCTGTGGGTGACCGGTGTGGCGGTGATCGTCATGCTCATCGCCTGCGCCAATGTCGCGAATCTCATGCTGGCACGGGTGCTGCGCCGCCGCCGGGAAATCGCGGTGCGGCTCGCCCTCGGGGTGAGCCGGAAACGGCTGCTGGCCCAGTGCCTCACCGAAAGCCTGCTGCTGGCCGGGCTCGGCTTCGCCGCGGGCGTGGTGATCGCCCAGTGGGGGGGCGCCGCGCTCCGGCGGCTGTTCGTGCGGAATCTCACCACCCTCGACGTGATGACCGACTGGCGCACCCTCGTGGTCGCCGGAAGCGTCGCGCTGGTGGCCGGGGTGCTGACCGGCCTGGCGCCGGCGCTGGTGGCCGGGAAGGGCGATCTCGCCGGGGCCCTCAAGGCTGGCGCGCGGGAGGGCGGATACCACCGCTCCCGGATGCGGTCCTCTCTGCTGGTGCTTCAGGCCGCCCTGTCGGTGATTCTCCTGGTGGGCGCCGGGCTCTTCGTCAAGAGCCTGGGTCACGTCCGCAATTTGCCGATGGGGTTCGACGCGGAGCCGCTGCTGTACGCCACGGCCAACATGCGGGGGATGCCCACCACCGAAGCGGAGCAGGAGGCCCTGGGCCTGGCGCTGCTGACGGCAGGGCAGGCGATCCCCGGAGTGGAAGCCGCCGCCTGGGTGAGCGCCGCGCCGTTCCAGAGCAGCTCCGGTACCAACCTCTACGTCGAGGGAATCGACTCGGTGCGCAAGCTGGGGCGGTTCACCTACCAGAGCACCACGCCGGACTTCTTCCGGACCATGAACACCCGCATCCTGCGCGGCCGGTCGTTTACGGCGCAGGACCGGAAGGGAACCCCGCGGGTCGGCCTGGTGAGCGAGGCGATGGCCCAGGCCCTCTGGCCCGGCAAGGACGCGCTGGGCCAGTGCATGCGGGTGGGGAACGACACCGTGCCCTGCACCACGGTGATCGGCATTGCCGAGAACGCGGTGGAGCGCAGTTTCAGCGGCGAAAAAGGATTCATGTATTACCTGCCGATCGCGCAATACGAACCCGGATCCGGGTACGCGCTGATGCTGCGGATGCGGGGCGACCCGCGTCCGCACCAGGAGACGGTGCGGAAGGTGCTGCAGGCGGTGATGCCCGGGCAGAGCTACATCCGGGTGCAGCCGTTCGACGAGATCGTCGATACCCAGCGGCGATCGTGGAAGGTCGGCGCGACGATGTTCGTCGCCTTCGGCGTGCTGGCGCTGCTGGTGGCCGCGGTCGGGCTCTACGGGGTGATCACCTACAATGTCGCCCAGCGGATGCACGAGCTGGGCGTGCGGATCGCCCTGGGCGCGCAGGCGCAGGATGTGGTGCGGCTGGTGGTGGGGCAGGGGGTACGATTCGCCCTGGTCGGGGTGACCCTCGGGCTGGCGCTGGCGCTGCTCGCCGCCAAATGGATCCAGCCGCTGCTGTTCAATCAGTCGGCGCGGGATCCCGCGACCTACGGGATGGTCGGGGGCATTCTCCTGCTGGTGGCGCTGCTGGCCAGCCTGCTGCCGGCCCGCCGGGCCATGCGCGCCGATCCGAATGCGGCGCTGCGGACCGATTAGTCCACCGGGAGGAAGACCCCCATGCGCGAGTGGCTGGCGCGGCTGCGAGACTGGCTCCGGCGCGATACCCTTGACCGGGAGCTTACCGAGGAGCTGCGCTTTCACCGGGCCCAGCTGGAGCGGGACGCGCACCGCCAGGGGGTTTCCCGGAGCGAGGCGCACGTCCTGGCGAGCCGCCGGCTCGGCAATCTGACCCGGGTTCACGAAGAAGCCCGGGAGCGGTGGTCCTGGCCCTGGCTGGACCACTTCCAGCGGGACCTCCGCTATGCCCTGCGGGGGCTCCGGCGCTCTCCCGGATTTACCGCGACGGTGATCATGACCCTTGGCCTGGGGATCGGGGCCAACGCCGCGATGTTCGGGGTGATCGACCGGCTGATGTTCCGGCCCATGTCGTACCTGAAGGATCCCGATCGGGTGCATCGGGTTTATCTCCAATCCATGTCTCGGGACCGCCTGCTCACCCAGGGAGGCGGGTACGAATACACCACCTATCTCGACCTCGAGAAGTACTCCACCGGGTTCGAGCAATTGGCCGCCTTTGCCAATTTGACGATGGCGGTCGGATCGGGTGAGGCGGTGCAGGAGCGCCGCATCGGCACGGTCAGCGCCGAGTTCTTCGACTTCTTCGACGCCCGTCCGGCGCGAGGCCGGTTCTTTGGACCCGCGGAGGATCGGACCCCGCAGGGCGCTCCGGTCGTCGTGCTCAGCTATCCCTTCTGGCAGGCGGAGTTCGGGGGCCGCAACGTGGTGGGCCAGACCCTTCACATCGCCAACATTCCCTGCACCATCATCGGCGTGGCGCCCGAAGGCTTCATCGGTGTGCCGGACCGGATCCCGCCGGCGGCCTTCATTCCCATCACGACCTATGCCGGCTACATGGGAGGGCCGAGCGACCGCAACACCTATTTTACCAGGTACAACTGGGGCTGGATCAGCGTGCTGGCCCGGCGGAAACCCGGCATTTCCGTCGCCGACGCGTCGGCGGATTTGAGCCGCGCCTATCTGCAAAGCTGGAAGTCCGCGCGCTCCATCGACCCGGACCTGACCCCGGCCGAGCTGGCCCGGCCCCGCGCGATCGCGGGAGCCTTCAAGACCGCGGCGGGTCCCAATCCCGGGCTCGAGGCGAGGACCCTCCTCTGGGTGACCGGGGTCGCCGGAATCGTTCTGCTGATTGCCTGCGCCAATGTCACCAATCTGATGGTCGCCCGGGTTCTGCGTCGGCGGCGGGAGATCGCGGTACGCCTTGCCCTCGGCGTCAGTCGCCGCAGGCTTCTGGCGCAGTCACTCACCGAGAGCCTGGTCCTTGCCGGCCTCGGCGGTGTGGCCGGCCTGGCACTCGCGCAGTGGGGAGGCGCGGCGCTGCGACGCCTGTTCCTGGAAGCCGGATCCTTCGAGGTCCTGACCGATTGGCGCACGCTTGGTGTCGTAGCGGCAGCGGCGCTGGTGGCGGGAATGCTGACCGGGATCGGCCCGGCGTTCATGGCCACCCGGCCGGACCTGGCCGCGAGCCTCAAGGCGGGCGCTCGCGAGGGAAGCGTCCAGCGATCGCGCACCCGCACCGCGCTGCTCACGATGCAGTGCGCCCTCTCGGTCATCCTCCTGGTCGCGGCCGGCCTGTTCGTGCAGAGTCTGCGGCACGTGCGCTCCCTGCGAATGGGCTATGACGCCGGACCGGTGGCCATGGTCGGGTCCAACCTCCGGGGCATGCAGCTTCCCGACAGCGAAAGGGTTCTCCTCGGCCGCCGACTGCTGGAGGCCGCCCAGGCGATCCCCGGGGTGGCGCATGCCGCGCTGGCGAGCAGCGTGCCGTTCTGGAGTACCTCGACCCGGGACCTGTATGTCGCCGGCATCGACTCGGTCGGCCGGATCGGGCGATTCACGATGCAGACGGCCAGCCCGGATTACTTCGCGACCATGGATACCCGGATCATTCGGGGGCGGCCCTGGAGCGCGGTCGATCGCGGCGGCGCGCCACCGGTTGCCGTGGTGAGCGAAGCCATGGCGCAAGCGCTTTGGCCCGGCCGGGACCCGCTGGGCCAATGCTTCCGGATTGGGGCCGATTCGAACCCGTGCGTGAGCGTCATTGGGATCGCGGAGAACGCGGTTCAGCAGAGCCTGGCGGGCGACGAGAAGCCCTACCGCTTCTATCTCCCGATCGCGCAATACCAATCCGCCCGCGGCAATTATCTCCTCCTCCGGATGGGGGGAGAGCCGGCCGCGGCCCTGGAAATGATTCGCAAGGCGCTGCAGCCCGTCATGCCGGGTCAGGCCTATGTCACCGTGCGTCCGCTGGAGGAGGTCGTGGACGGCCAGCGGCGATCGTGGAAGGTCGGCGCGACGATGTTCGTTGCCTTCGGGGTCCTGGCGCTGCTGGTGGCGGCGGTCGGGCTCTACGGCGTGATCACCTACAACGTCGCCCAGCGGAGGCACGAGCTGGGCGTGCGGATTGCCCTGGGTGCGCAGGCCACCCATGTCGTCCGGCTGGTCGTGGGGCAGGGGGTGCGCTTCACCCTGATCGGGGTATCGCTCGGGCTCGCCCTGGCGCTGATCGGAGCGCGCTGGATCCAGCCGCTGCTCTTCCAGCAGTCGGCCCGCGATCCGGGGACCTACGCGATCGTCGCCGCGCTGCTGCTGGCGGTGGCGCTGGTGGCCACTGCGCTGCCGGCTCTCCGCGCCACCCGCGCCGACCCCAATGCGGCGCTGCGGGGGGAGTGAATCCACAGGTGACGCAGATGACACAGAAACGAAGACAACAACCAGGTGTTTCTATCGGTGCCATCGGTGAAATCTGCGGATCAACAAACCTGACGACGCAAAATCAGGAACAGCCCTCGACCAGAGTGGTCAGTGGTCAGGGGTCAGGGGTCAGGGGTCAGGGGTCGGTGGTGCCTATTGCCCACTGCCTGTTGCCTGCTGCCTGTGGCGTGTTGCCTTTTTTCACGATTTCCGCTCGCTATCGCGCTTGTCGTGCAGCACGATGGTGATCAGCAGGGCGAAGCCGGCGCCGGCCGCCGCCAGGAACAGCAGCATGGCGAATCCGGGATAGCCCAGGATGCGGAAGGAGGTCTGGACCTGGAACAGCATCGCCGCGCCCACGATGAGCGCCGCGAGCACCAGTCCCATGGTGATCCGGTTGGCCACCTTCTGGAAACCGACCATGAGGCGGGGGGCGTCGATTCCGGTGTCGATCCTGAGGCCGAGCCGGTTACTTGCGGCGGCATCCAGAATCTTGTTGAGCCGGGAAGGAAGCCGGTCGGCAAAATCGCGGAGCTCGAGCGCGGTGCCGAGGAGGTTTCCGGGGGAGAGTCCCTTGAGCATCCGCTGCCGGAGCAGCCGGGCCGAGTTGCGGCGGATCGACTCGGTGGGGTCGAAGTCGGGTGCCAGCGCATGGGCGACGGCTTCCAGGTTGTACAGCGTCTTGCCGATCATCGCGGTCTCCGGGGGCATCCGCACTCCCGCGCCCGCCGAGACCCGCACGATATCCAGGAAGACCCGGCCGATCGGGAGACTGGCGAGCCCCTGCCCCGAGTGCTGGGCGACCATGGAGGCGATGCTGGCGCGAAACTCCTTCTCGTTGATCTCCTCGCGCTGCTCCGCCAGCGCCAGGGCGTAATCGGCGGTTTCTTCGCCCCGCCCGTCGCCGATCGCCATCACCATCTGCAGCAGGGTGTCCTGAAGCCGGGGGGGCAGCCGGGTCACCATGCCCAGGTCGAGCAGGGCGATCCGGTTGTCGGGGGTGAGGAACACGTTGCCGGGATGGGGATCGGCGTGAAAGAAGCCGTCGATCAGAATCTGCTGCAGGTAGGCCCGGAACAGCTCCTCGAGCAGGGCGTCGGCATCCACCTCCAGCAGCGTGAGCGGACTGATCTTGGTGATCTTCTCGCCGGGAATGAAATCCATCGTCAGCACCCGGGAGGTGCTGTAGTCCATCACCGGGCGGGGCACCACGATCCGTTCGAACCCCGCGAGGTTTTCGCCCAGCCGCTCCAGGTTCTGGGCTTCGCGGCGGTAGTCCAGCTCTTCGAAGATGGTTTTGCGGAACTCCTCCAGGACCGCGCCCAGGTCCATGTGGTCGCCCAACCCGGTGTGCTTCTCCAGCACCCGGGCGATCTCGTCGAAGGCGTCGAGATCCTCGGTGATGCGCTGGCGGATGTTGGGGCGCTGGATCTTGACGACGACTTCACGCCCGTCCCGAAGCCGGGCCCGGTGCACCTGGCCCAGCGACGCGCTGGCGATCGGCTCGGGATCGAAGGACTGGAATCCCTTGGAAATCCGGACCCCGAGCTCCTCGGTGACGATGCGCTCGACGTCGGCGTAGGGGAAGGGCTCCACCGCATCCTGGAGCCGCTCCAGCGCGTCCGCGTAGGCGGGGGGAATGAGCGCGCCGCGGCTGGAGAGGACCTGGCCCAGCTTGATGAAGGTGGGGCCCAGCGCCTCCAGGTCCGCGGCCAGCGCGTCGCCCCGGGCCGACTCGCCCGCCAGCTCCGGAGCGTCCTGGTCGTCGGGCAGGGTCAGGTCGGTGCGGGTCGCGCCGCCGTATTTGAACAGCAGGCGGGCGATGTGCCCGTAGCGCTTGAGACTGGCCGGCTTCAGATCCATGCGTCCCCGGAGTCGCTGACTGACTGGTTGACGACCCCGGGCGCGGGAGGGACACACTACATGCGTTCGTCTGCGCTGGGACCGTAGATGGAGGGCACCGGTACGTCGAGGAGCCGGAGATACACGGTCAGCTGCCCCCGGTGGTGGCTCAGGTGGCTGATGTGGGAGCGCACTACCGCGGCGCGGGGCGCGGTGAACAGCACCTGCTCTCCCCGGGTGAGCGACCAGGGCACCTCGAAGTCGGCGTCCTGGGCCGCCTGGAGCGCCGCGCGGGCCTCCCGCACGTTCTGGTCGAATCCGGCGAGCAGGGTCTCGGTTTTCTCGAGGCTGTATCCGGCGGTACCCTGCAGGTCGAGCTTGGTGTCCCGCAGGGTGTTGGCGATCCAGCCCGGCATCCAGGACACCAGCTGGGCGAGGTGTCCCAGCGAAAAGGATTTGGGGTGGGGCTTCCAGTCCCCCCGCTCGCCCGGGACCCGCTCCAGCACCCGGCGGGTTACGGCCATTTCCTGATCGAACTCGGGGAGGAGGGATTGGGCGATGCTCATACCCGGCCGGGGTTAGAGTCGAAGCTTGATGTCGATCGCGACCAGGATGGCGGAAGGCGTGTCGTCGAAGATGATCCGGTCGGCCTCACGCCGAATGACCAGCTTCTCGAGCTTGCCCTTTCCCTTGCCCTTCCCCTGGTTTCCCCGTCGATAATACACGACCTGGGTGGCGCCCACCACGTCCACCCGGACCACGTCGTATCCCTGTTTCACCAGGACCTCGCGCGTCACCCCGAGTGCACGATCGTGCGTGACCGCGTAGCGCTTCCCGTTGCCCTGGGCTGCCAGGGGCGCGGACAGCAGGCAGAGCGCGGCGAGGATCGGGCCCACTCGGGGCAACATCCCGTGCTGCACGTACATGGCGGATTCCTCCGGGAGCGGGTGACGGCAATTGCGCGCCGGCAGGAGCTCACGGGGCAAAGGGTGTGCCTTTCCGGATTCCGGCCAGTCGGCCCTCAGGCCGGCACCCCGTTCCGGTTCCAGAAGCTGAACGAGTAGAGGCTTTTCGACGAGGTTCGGAGCCGCTGCAGGTCGATGGCCTCGCAGAGGTCCCCCAGCTCGAAGTCGGGAAGCCCCTGCCGGTAGTGCTCCAGGGTGGTCCGCTGCAGGACCCCGTGCTCCCCGGGCCGGCGGGCCTGGTGCATGCCGTGCATGTTCTCCTGGAGGAACACGTGACGCCTGGTCTGCCGGTTGACGAAGCCGAGGTAATTGAGCACCAGGTCGGGCTCCATCTCCTGAAAGCTCGCCGCATTCCAGAACAGATCGCAGCGAAGGTCCGGGAGCTCCGGCAGCTTCGCGGTGCCGAACAGGTAGATCCTGCCCGGCGCCGTCCGGCCGATTTCCTGGAGCGTCCGGGTCTCCCGGTAGGAAACGACGGACTCGGGGAAGACCGCGCGGAGGTACTGCTCGCAGACATAGAGCTGGGGCGGGATGTCGAAGAGGAAGAACGTCAGATGGGGATGCAGCTTCCGGATGACTTCGACCTGCTTGCCGGAGCCGCTGCCGAGCTCCATCACCGACTGCATTGCGTCGAAATCGGCGAACCGGCAGCAGTAGGCATAGAGCATGTAGGACTGCAGCATCGACGTCGTGTAGGTGCGGCCGTCCACCACGAAGACGTCCTCGGGATTGCCCGCGGTGGACGCGGTGAAGTCCTCCAGCGGCTTGGCCCCGTTGCTCCTGCCGTATGCCGCCGCGTAGGCGTAGCAGAGCTGCTGGACTCCTTCCAGCGACGCCCCGATGTAGGAGCCGCCCAGCGCCCGGAGCGCCCGGGACGCCGGCCGGATCCGTTGGGCCAGCTCCAGGATCAGCCGCTTCACCCGCACCCGGCGGTTGGTCTCGGCATTGGCCGGATGGGTGTTCAGCTCCGCGGTGATCGGAGCGAAGTCCACCGCCCCGAAAGTGCTGACGATGCTCGCGCGGCGGCGTCGAAAATCGCGAAGGCCGGTCGTGCGCAGCTCGGGAACCAGCATTCTCTCGTAATTGGCCCAGTAGTTCCCCGGCTGGTAGAGCGCCGGCCCGGCATGCAGATCCTCCAGCATCAGGTCGAGCAGGCCGGGATCGTCCTCGACCTGCGGGCCCGCC
>DATCXX010000325.1:0-5963 GCA_036565615.1 Gemmatimonadales bacterium
GGCCGCGGCGGTGGCGCCGAAGATGGTGAGGAGCAGCCCCAGCAGCACCACGGTCCAGATCATGGCTGCGGCTCCGTCACGGCCGGCTCGGGCGTGGGGGAGGGCGACACTTCGCTCCGGACCGTGACCCGGCGCACCCGCCGCCGGGCCACCTGGTCCACGGTGACCCGGTATCCGTCGAGCGCCAGCGTCTCCCCCGGTCTGGGCACCCGGCCCAGCGCCGCGAGGACCAGTCCGCCCACGGTGCTCACGTCCTCGCGGGCAAAGCTGTGCCCCAGCTCGCTCTCCAGATCGGCCAGCGGCACGCCGCCCTGCACCGCCCAGCCTCCCTCGGGGAGCCGCTGCACCGGCGCGACTTCGTCGGTGTCGTATTCGTCGCGGATCTCCCCGACGATCTGTTCCAGCACGTCTTCCAGCGTCACCAGGCCGGAGGTGCCGCCGAACTCGTCGACCACCACCACCAGATGGCTGGCGCTGCGCTGGAAATCCCGAAGCTGGCGGTCCAGGCTCTTGGCTTCCGGCACGCATTCCACCGGCCGGATCAGCGGGTGCCAGTCGGCGGGCCCGGCGTCGGGGCCGAGGCCGGGCAGCAGGTCCTTGGCGTAGATCACTCCGGTGACCGAGTCGGGATCGCCGTCCACCACCAGCAGGCGGGAGTGCTCGGCCTGGCGGAAGGTCTCGATGACCTGGTCCCGGGTCGACGAGAAATCCACCGAGATGATGTCGAGCCGGGGGGTCATGACGTCCGACACGGTCATCTCGGCCATCGCCAGCACCCCGGTCAGCATCTGGCGCTCGGCGGTCTGGCTGTCGCGGGGCGGCGCGCGGCGGGGCCGGAAGCCCCGGTCCACCCAGGAGACCGCGGTCAGCAGAGGGCGAAAGAGGGTCAGGGTGCCCTGGACGAAGCGGCCCTCGAAGCTCACCAGGCCGGGCTCGTTGGCGGCCCAGAGCCGGGGCGCGAGCTCGCCCAGGATCCAGACCAGGAACACCGCCAGCAGATACCGGAAGAGCGCCTCCGACGGCGCCCAGGCCCACCAGGCCAGGGCGGTTCCGGCCAGCGCCGCCGCGATGGCAAGCAGCGCGAGGTGGAGGACGTGGAGGCTTCGCGCCGGGGGCAACGATCCGGTGGTCGCTCCGGTGGGGGTGAGCAGCCGGGGCATGCCGGCGTCATCCTGCTCGGCCAGCGCCAGGGCCGCGGCCCACAGGGTGAACAGGCCGGCCAGCAGCGGGGCCACCCAGAGCTGCAGCGCCGCGAGAATGGAGCGGATCATCGGGCCCCGCGCAGGTAGCGCTCCTGGCGGCGCCACATCGGGGAGACGGTGCGACGGGGTCCGTCGGGGTGGTCGTAGCCCAGCACGTGCAGCACGCCGTGGATCACCAGGCGCCTGAGCTCCTGCCGGAGGGGAAGCCCCCGGGCCCGCGCCTCACGGGCCGCCACCCAGGGACAGATGTAGATGTCGCCGGCGGGCGCACCGCCGGGACCGGTCAGCGCGAACGCCAGCACGTCGGTCGGTTGGTCCCGCTGCTTCCAGCGTTTGTTCAGCACCCGCATCCGATCGCGCCCCACGAAGGAGACCGACACCAGGGCCGTGCGCGCCTCGCCGCGGAGCACGGTCTCCACGGCGCGCGTCACGGCAGCCCGGGTCAGCGGATGGGAACGGCCGGCCACCGCAACGACATCTTTGCGTCTTTGCGTCTTTGCGCCGTTCCGCCGGTGATTATCCGTTCTGGTCCTCGGCATACGCCTTGATGATCTCGCGCACCAGCCGGTGCCGGACCACGTCGCTTTCGCCGAGATAGCAGAAGGAGATCCCCTCGATGCCCGGAAGAATCCGCTCGATCTGGATGAGCCCGGAGTCTTCCCGCTTGGGGAGGTCCACCTGGGTCTTGTCGCCGGTGACCACCACCTTGCTGTTCACCCCCAGCCGGGTCAGGAACATCTTCATCTGCGCGCCGGTGGCGTTCTGGGCCTCGTCGAGAATGATGAAGGCGTCGTTCAGGGTGCGGCCCCGCATGTAGGCCAGGGGCGCGATCTCGATGGTGCGGAGCTCCAGCGCTTTCTGGACCCGCTCCGGCGGCATCATGTCTTCCAGGGCGTCGTAGAGCGGGCGGAGGTAGGGATCCACCTTGGCCTGAAGGTCGCCGGGGAGAAAGCCCAGCGATTCGCCCGCTTCCACCGCGGGGCGGGCCAGGATGATCCGCTTGACCCGCTTCCGCGCCATCGACTCCACCGCCTTGGCCACCGCCAGGTAGGTCTTACCGGTGCCGGCGGGACCGATGCCCACCACGATGTCGGTGCTGGCGATGGCCTGGACGTAGTCGCGCTGTCCCGGCGTCTTGGGCGCGATGGCCCGGCGCAGTCCGGGGAGCACGATCTTGCCTTCGCCCCCGGCGAGCGGACCGTCCACCGGCACCCCGTCGGAGGCAAAGCGGTAGACGTCTTCCACCGACACCGCCTCGCCGATCCGGGCGATGTCGAGGAGGCCCAGCGCCACGCTGGCGGCGCGCTCCACCTGGTCGGCGGTGCCGGTGATGGTCAGGGATTCGCCCCGCAGGGACACCCGGGCCGAAGTGGCGCGCTCCAGCTCGGAGAAGTTGACGTCGTTGACCCCGCCCAGGAGCAGCGGATCGGCGCCTTCGATGCTGATGCGCTGGGTGACTTCTTCCGCGCCGGGACCTTTCATCCGGTCACCTGCAGGTGCAGCGCCGCGAGATCGGCCGCGGCGACCGCGGTGGGGGCGCCCTCGAACAGCGCGCGGGCCGCGGTGGTCTTGGGAAAGGCGATGACGTCCCGCAACGACGGCGCCCCGGCCAGGAGCATGGCCACGCGGTCGAAGCCCACCGCGAAGCCGCCGTGCGGAGGCGCGCCGGCGGCGAGCCCGTCGAGCAGAAACCCGAACCGGCGGCGGATCTCCTCCGGCGAAATGCCCAGCAGCCCGAACACGATCCGCTGCACCGCGGGGTCGGTGATCCGGATGGATCCGCTGCCCAGCTCGGTGCCGTTGTACACCGCGTCGTAATGGATCGCCCGGCAGCGCGCCGGCTCGGTCTCGAGAAAGCGGACGTCCTCGGGATGCGGGGCGGTGAACGGGTGATGCACGAACACCGGCGCGCCGGTCACCGGGTCGGGCTCGAAGAGGGGGAAATCCACCACCCAGAGAAACGCGTGGTCGGTGGTGGCCTTGGGCGCGAGTCGCCGGATCAGGGCGGTGCGGACCGCGTGCAGTGCGGGTGCGGTCACGGTATCGCTCCCGGCAACGGCGAGCAGCAGATCACCGGGCGCCGCCTCCAGCGAGGCCAGCGCCCCGGCGCCGATCGCCTTGACCCCCTGCCCCTCCCAGGCGTCGCCCTTCCGGGCCCACACCAGTCCGCCGGCGCCCGCCTCTCGCGCCACCGCCGCGAGGGCGTCGAGGTCCTTCCGGGACAATGCCTCCGCGCCCGGGGCCAGGATCCCGCGGATTCGTCCCCCCGCCCCGACCGCATCGCGGAGGAACGGCGCCGAGTCGGGGCCGGCCAGCCGGCTGAGGTCCCGGATTTCGAAGCCATAGCGGAGGTCGGGCTTGTCGATCCCGAACCGCTCCATCGCGTCCCGCCACGCCATCCGGGGGAAGGGCCGGGCGATGGTGTGGCCCGCCTCCTCCCAGAGGGCCACCAGCACGGTTTCGACGACGGCGAGCACGTCGTCCTGGGAAACGAACGACGCCTCCAGGTCAATCTGGGTGAACTCGGGCTGCCGGTCGGCGCGAAGGTCCTCGTCGCGGAAGCAGCGCGCGATCTGGAAATAGCGGTCGAACCCGGCCACCATCAGCAGCTGCTTGTAGATCTGGGGCGACTGGGGCAGCGCGTAGAACTCCCCCGGATGCACCCGCGACGGCACCAGGTAGTCCCGGGCCCCTTCGGGCGTGGGCTTGGTGAGGATGGGGGTTTCGATCTCGACGAATCCCTGAGATGACATGATCCGGCGGGCGCGCTGGAGCAGGCGGTGCCGGAGAATGAGGTTGGCCTGGAGCTCGGGACGCCGGAGGTCGAGCACCCGGTGCTTGAGGCGGAGCTCTTCGGCGGGAAGCTCTTCATTTTCCTTGCGGCCCACCGGAATCGCGGGCGTCTCCGCCGGACCCACCACCTCGAGTCCGGAGACCTGCACCTCCACTTCACGCGAGACCATCCCGGCATCCCGCGCCGGGTTAGGACGGACCACCACCGTGCCGGCGGCCAGAATCACGGTTTCGACCCCGCAGCCCGCGGCCCGCTCCAGCACGTCCCTCGGGGTGTAGGCAGGATCGAAGGAGAGCTGCACCAGCCCGTTCCGGTCCCGGAGATCGATGAACACCAGGCCGCCCAGATCGCGCCGGCGGTGCACCCACCCACCCAGCCGGACCTGCCGGCCCGCGTCGTCCCGGGTCAGCAGGCCGCAGGAATGGGTTCGAAGTGAGGTGGGGAACATCGCGCAAACGTAACGGGCGCAATGAGGTGGATCAAGCAACGGTTGAGTAGATTGTACCGGTGACCACCCCCCTCGATCAGACTCCCGCCGAGGCGCTGGCGACCCTGACCGCCTGGGTCCGGAGCCGCGGGCTCCCCGCCTATCGGGCGGGGCAGATCCATCGCCGCCTGTGGATCGCGCCGGTCGCCTCCTGGTCTCTGGCGACCGAGCTGCCGGCCGCCCTGCGGGCCGACCTGGAAGCGGAATTCCCGTTGCCGGCCCTGCGCGCGGAGACGATCCAGCAATCCAGCGACGGAACCCGGAAGTACCTCTGGCGGCTCGGGGACGGTGAAGCGATCGAGTCGGTGCTGATTCCGAGCGGAGCCCGCCGCACCCTGTGCATTTCCTCCCAGGCGGGATGTGCGCTGGGGTGCGTCTTCTGCGCCACCGGACGGATGGGATTCCGGCGCAATCTTGCCGCCTGGGAAATCGCGGGACAGGTCCGCCAGATCGTGGCCGACGACCCGGCCGATAAACCGACCAACATCGTGTTCATGGGAATGGGCGAGCCGCTGCTCAACTGGCCCGCGGTCGGCACCGCGCTCAGCATCCTGAATGATCCGGCGGGACTGGGGATCGGGGCCCGCCACATCACCGTCTCCACCGTCGGCATCATCCCGGGAATGCTGGAGCTGGCCGCGCGGCCGGAGCAGTTTCGTCTGGCCATCTCGCTCCACGCCCCGGGCCCCGGCCAGCGGCTGCGGCTCATGCCGATTCAGAAGAAGTATCCGATGGACGAGGTACTGCGTGCCGCCCGGGCCTTCCGCAAACGGATCACTTTCGAATACGTGCTGATCGCGGGGAAAAACGACTCCGACGCCGACGCCGACAAACTCGCCAAGCTCGCCCACGAACTGGGGGCGCACGTGAACCTCCTCCCGCTGCACCCCGGCGGCGCCCCCGGACTCACCCCCACCTCGGGAAACCGGATCCGGGCCTTTGCCGACCGGTTGCGCAATCAGGGCGTCGAAGCGGTGGTGCGGCGGAGCCGGGGCCTCGACATCGATGCCGCCTGCGGACAGCTCTTCGTCGCGATGGAAAAGAAACAGCGGCTCGCCGCTCGCTGATGCGGGCGCTGCTGGTCGCGTTCCTGCGCTTCACCCTCCGGATCTTCTTCCGCCGGGTCGAGACCACCGGGCTCGACCGGGTGCCGCCGGCCGGACCGCTGATGCTGGTACTCAACCATCCCAATTCGCTGGTCGACCCGGTGTTCGTGCTCTGCCTCGCCCCCCGCCCGGTGTCGTTCCTCGCCAAGGCCCCGCTCTTCCGGATTCCCCTGGTCGGCGCCCTGGTCCGGGGAGTGGGCTCGATCCCGGTGGAGCGGCGCCAGGATCCCGGCGCGGACCTGAGCAAGAACCGGGAGATGTTCGCCCGGGTCCGGGCTCACCTCGGTGGGGGCGGCGCGGTGGCGCTCTTTCCCGAGGGAACCAGTCACAGCGACCCGCGGCTCAAACCGATGAAGACCGGCGCGGCTCGCATC
>DATCXX010000330.1:0-6372 GCA_036565615.1 Gemmatimonadales bacterium
TCGAGCTGCTCCGCGACGCGCTCCCCGCCGGTGTGGCGCCGCCCCAGGTGTCCAACTACGTCCCCGAAGAGCTGGACGAGGAACCGCTGCTCCGCTATTCGCTCTCCGGACCCTACACCCCGGGCACGCTCACCCGGCTGGCCCGGGAGCAGCTGACTCCCCGGCTCACCGCGGTGCCGGGCGTCTCCACCGTGATTCCGTTCGGCTCCGCGGAGCTTGGAGTCTCGGTGTCCTACGATGTCCAGCGGCTCCGCCAGCTCGACATCTCCCCTGCCCTGCTCTCCAATGCTCTCGCCAACGCGCGGGTGGTCCAGTCGCTCGGGGAGGAGAAGTCGGGCGCCAGCGTCACCACCGTGGTGCTGCGCGACCAGCCCCACGCCTACCAGGACCTGGAGCGGCTGCCTATTCGCGCGCCGAGCGGCCGGGTCTTCCTCCTGGGCGAGCTGGCCTCGGTCCGTCCCGAGGAGGACAACCGGGGCTTCTTCTCCCGGCTCAATGGGGTACCCGCGGTGGGACTCGAGATTACCCGGCTCCCCGGCTCCGATGTGATCCAGACTGCGCGGCGGGTGCGGGCGGCCATGGCGGACATCCGGACGATTCTGCCCGCCGGGGTGACGGTCAAGCTGGAGAGCGACGAAAGCATCGAGCTGGGCAAGCAGCTGCGCGACCTGGTGATCCGGGGCGCCATCGCCTTCGCGGCCGTTTGCCTGATCCTGCTGGTGACCATGCGCCACTTCACGTCGGCGGTGCTGGTGATGGGCAGCGCGGCGGTGGCCATCGCCGGCACCGCGCTCGGGCTCTATCTGTTCAAGATCCCCGCCAACCTGCTCACCCTGGCCGGCCTGGGGATGGGGATCGGGATCCTGGTGCAGAACGGCGTGGTGGTGGTGGAGCGGCTTCGCCACGCCGAGAATACCGCGGCGGCGCGGGCCGAGGCGGGGCGGCGGATCACGCCCGCGGTGCTGGGCTCGACCCTCACCACCGCGGTGGTGCTGTTTCCCTTCCTCTATCTGCAGGGAAATGCGCGAGCGGCCTTCGTGCCCTTCGCGGCGGCGTTTTCGCTGGCGCTGTTCTGGTCGGTGATCTCCTCGGTGATCATGATCCCCGCGGTGGGGGTGCGCTCCAGCGCGCCGGTGGGGGCCTGGCCCCGGCTGCACCGGGCCTACGAGAAGACCCTGCGTCCCCTGGTTCGGTTCCGCTGGGTGACCCTGGTGCTGACCGCGGGGATTCTTGCGGTGGTCACCTGGGGCTTCGTGAAGCGGGTGCCCCGCTCTTCCTTCGGAAATTTTTTCGGTCAGCGCACCGTGCTCCAGGTGAGTCTGACCTTTCCGCGGGGCTCCGACCCGGAGAGCCTGGACCGCAGCATCGCACAGTTCGAGCGGATCGCCGTGGGCCGTCCCGGGGTCGAGCGGGTCGATGCGAGAGGAGGAGGCTCCTCGGCGCGGATGGCGGTGGTGTTCGACAAGGAGGCGGCGCTCACCGCGCTCCCGCTCCAGATGGAAGAGGAGATGACCCAGCACGCGGTGCTGATCGGCGGGGCCAGCATCGGAGTGAGAGGCCAGGGTCCCGGATTCTTCAACGGAAGCGGAAGCTCGACGGTGGCCTTCCGGGTCAAGATTCTGGGCTACTCCTACTCCGGAGTGGAGCGGCTCGCCAAGGATCTCCAGCAGCGGCTGGAGGCGATCCCCCGGGTGCGCAACGTCAACATCAACGCCGGGAGCTTCTTCGGATCGGAGCGCGCCATCAGCGTCATCCTGATGCCCGACCGGCCCGCGCTGGCCCGCGCCGGGGTGACCTCGCGCGATTTCGCCTCGGCGGTGGCGCGGGAAATCCGCGGCGCGGTGGGCGGCCAGGAGCTGGAGTTCGACGGCGAGGAGACCACCGTCTCGCTCAAGGCTGCCGGAGCCCGGGAGCGCTCGCTGGAGCAGCTCCGCACCGCCATCGTGCCGACCAGCAACCGGGCCCCGGTCCGGGTGAGCGATCTGGCGGCGGTGGACGAGCGGGAGGGGCTGGGCACCATCAGCCGGGATGACCAGCAGTACGTCCGGGTGGTGGCCTACGATTTCCGGGGGCCCCAGAAGCTGGCCAACCGGACCCACACCGCCTTCATGAAATCCATCACCGCCCCGGCGGGCTATTCGGTGAGCGATCAGCAGTTCACCTGGCGGGAAGACGAGAGCGCCAAGGGGCTCTGGCTGGTCTTTGCCGCCGGCGTGGTGCTGGTGCTGCTCTCGGTGGCGATCGTGTTCGACTCGGCCTGGGCCGCGCTGATGGTATTCCTCTCGCTGCCGCTCTGCCTCGCGGGCGTCGCGGGAATCTTCTGGGCCACCAGCACCTCGTTCAGCCGGGAGGCGGCGGTCGGGGTGATTCTCGTGGTGGGACTCGCGGTGAACCAGGCCATTCTGCTGGTCGATGCGGCATTGGAGAAGAAGCGGGCGGGTGGTGGGAGGGCGCACCGGTCGCTCACCCTGGACGACGTACTGGCCTCCGCGTCCGATCGCTCCGGCATGATCATGCTGGTGACCCTGACCACGCTGGGCAGTCTCATTCCCCTCGCGATCGGCACCGACGTGGACAGCCTGTTCGGCTCGATCGCGCTGGCCACGGCTGGAGGAACCATCGCGGGCACCATCGGGGCGATGTGGATCGTGCCGGCGTATCTCGTGGGGCGCAGACAGCGCGGTCAGACGACTTAACCCCCTGCAAATCAATTAGTTAACCCCGCCGCGTCAGGTTGCCTGGCGCTTGGCCACCCCGCTATATTTCACCGTTCCCGGGGCAGCGTCCCCGCGGCTTCCACTTCCGCCCGCCTGGCCCATGACCGCGCCCAATTCGCGTGAACGGATTCTGCCTCGCCCCATCGAAGAGGAGATGAAGCAGAGCTTCATCAATTACTCGATGAGCGTGATCGTCTCGCGCGCGCTGCCCGACGGGCGCGACGGGCTCAAGCCGGTGCACCGCCGGATTCTCCACGCGATGAACGAGCTCGGCCTGGTGCCGGGACGGCCCTACAAGAAATCGGCGACGGTGGTGGGCGACGTGCTAGGCAAATACCACCCCCACGGCGACGCCTCGGTCTACGACGCCCTGGTCCGCATGGTCCAGGAGTTCTCGCTCCGCTATCCGCTGGTGGACGGCCAGGGCAACTTCGGCTCGGTGGACGGCGATCCCGCCGCGGCCTACCGCTATACCGAAGCCCGGCTCACCCGCATCGCGGTGGCGATGCTGGAGGATATCGACAAGGACACCGTCGCCTTCCAGCCCAATTTCGACGACCGGCTGGTGGAGCCGACCGTGCTCCCCTCCAAGATCCCCAACCTGCTGGTCAACGGCTCCAGCGGCATCGCGGTGGGCATGGCCACCAACATCCCGCCCCACAACCTCCGGGAAGTGGCCAAGGCAGTCGAGCTGCTGGTGGACAAGCCCGACGCCACCGTCGAGGAGCTCCTCAAGCACATCAAGGGTCCCGACTTCCCCACCGGCGGATACATCTATGGCGTGGGCGGGCTGCGCGATGCCTACGCCACCGGCCGCGGCAAGGTGATCATGCGGGCCCGCGCCGTGGTCGAAGAGAAGCCCTCCACCGGCCGGGCCGCGATCGTGGTGACCGAGCTGCCCTACCAGGTCAACAAGGCGACCCTGCACAAGGACATCGCCTCCCTGGTCAACGAGAAGAAGATCGAGGGCATCAGCGACGCCCGGGACGAGTCCGACCGGGACGGGATGCGCCTGGTCATCGAGCTCAAGCGGGATGCGATCCCCAGCGTGGTGCTGAACCAGCTCTACAAGCACACCGCGATGCAGTCCACCTTCGGGGTGATCAACCTCGCCCTGGTGAAGGGCCAGCCCAAGGTGATGCCGCTCAAGGAGCTGCTGGAGCACTTCATCGCCCACCGGCACGACATCATCGTCCGGCGGACCCAGTTCGACCTCAACGCCGCCGAAGCCCGGGAGCACATCCTCGACGGGCTCAAGATCGCGGTGGACAACATCGACGAGGTCATCCAGATCATCCGCGGTTCGGCCGATTCGGACGAGGCCGATAGCCGGCTCCGCAAGCGGTTCGGGTTCAGCGAGAAGCAGAGCGAGGCGATCCTCAACATGCGGCTCGCCAAGCTCACCGGGCTCGAGATCGACAAGCTGGAGGCCGAGCTCAAGGAAGTCCGCGCCACCATCAGCGAGCTCAAGGGGATCCTCAAGAGCAAGGAACGCCGGATGGCCATCCTCAAGTCCGAGATGGCCGAGGTCGCCAAGGACTACGGCGACGAGCGCCGCACCGAGATCATTCCCGACCAGGACGATTTCTCGGTCGAGGACCTGATCGCCGAAGAGGACATGGTCATCACCATCTCCCACTCCGGCTACATCAAGCGGATCCCGGTCTCCACCTACCGGAAGCAGCGCCGGGGCGGACGCGGCCTGACCGGCGCCACCGCCAAGGAAGACGACTGGATCGAGCACCTCTTCATCGCCTCGACCCACGACTACGTGATGTTCTTCAGCGACAAGGGCCAGGTCTACTGGCTCAAGGTCCACGAGATTCCCCAGGGCGGCCGGGCCGCCCGGGGCAAGCCGGTCATCCAGTGCATCGCCATCCGGCCCGAGGAGCGGATCGCGGCGCTGGTGCCGGTGCGGGAGTTCGCCGACAACAAGTGGCTCCTGTTCGCCACCCGGAACGGGACCGTCAAGAAGACCGTGCTCTCGGCCTACGGGAACGTGCGCGCCAACGGCATCAATGCCATCAACATCGAAGAGGGCGACGAGCTGATCGACGTCCAGATCACCGACGGCAACAACGACATCACTCTCGCCACCCGGGGCGGGATGAGCATCCGGTTCCACGAGAGCGATGTCCGCGAGATGGGCCGGGCCACCACCGGGGTCAAGGGCATCGAGCTCGACAAGAGCGACGCCCTGATCGGCATGGTGGTGATCCGGCGCGACTCTACCCTGCTGGTGGTGGCCGAGAACGGGTTCGGCAAGCGCTCCGAGCTGTCCGACTACCGGGTCCAGAAGCGGGGCGGCAAGGGGATCATCACCTTCCACAACACCGAAAAGACCGGCGGGCTGGTGGCGCTCAAGGAAGTGCTCCCCGACGACGAGCTGATGATGATCACCAAGGGCGGGATCATCATCCGGGTGCCGGTGGACGGGATCCGGGTGATCGGCCGCAACACCCAGGGGGTCCGGGTCATGCATCTCGACGAGGGTGACCTGCTGGTGGACGTGGCCCGGGTGGTCAGGGAAGACGAGGACGGCACCGAGGAGGCCACGGACGACGAGACGGTGGCGCCGGCCGAGAGCGCAGGCTAGGTGGCTGGACGGCTGGACGGCTGGACGGCTGGTTCGTCCCTTGAAGAGCTGAGAACCGCCGCGGAAGCGCTGCGTGGAGTCGCCATCGTGACTCCGCTGATCGAAGCGCCTGCCCTGTCACGCAAACTCGGCGTCCCGGTCTGGCTCAAGTGCGAGCAGTGGCAGCCCATCGGCGCCTTCAAGGTGCGGGGCGCCTGGACCGCGGTCACCCGGATTCCCCAAGAGGTTCGCGCCGCCGGCGTCATCGCCCACTCCAGCGGCAACCACGGCCGCGCCGTGGCCTGGGTGGCCCGCCGGCTTGGCCTCCGCGCCGTCATCGTGATGAACGACAACGCCCCCGCCCTGAAAGTGGACGCGGTGCGGGCCGAGGGGGCCGAGGTGGTGCTGGTGGACCGCTACCAGCGGGCCGCGACCGCCGAAGCGCTTGGCGCCCGCGAAGGGCTCGCGATGGTCCCTCCCTTCGAACACCCCGATGTCGTCCTGGGCCAGGCCACCTGCGCGCTGGAGATCCTGGAGCGGGAGCCCGGCCTGACCGAGCTTCTCTCCCCGATCGGGGGCGGCGGATTGCTGGCGGGGTGCTGCCTCGCGGCCAACGCTCTCTCCCATCCGGTCCGACTCATCGGGGTCGAGCCCGAGGGTGCCGCCAAGCTCTCCGCCGCCCTCGAGGCCGGCAAGCCGGTGCCCCTGGCCAACACCGCAAGCCTGGCCGACGGGCTCCTCCCGGTGGCGGTGGGCTCGGTGCCCTGGCGGTTCATCGGGCAACGGGTTCACGAGGCCTTACGTATCTCCGATGAGGCCATCGCCCAGGCGGTGGGGTTTCTGTTCCACGATATGGGTCTCCGGATCGAGCCCTCGGGCGCCGTGACCGTGGCGGCGCTGCTCGGCGGGGGTTTCCGGCCCAGCGGACCGGTGGCGGCAATTCTGAGCGGGGGGAACGTGGATCCCGAACTCTTCGCCCGTCTCACCGCGTAGATGAGCGCCCCCAACGCTCCCCATCTGCTGGTCGTGGACGGCGACCAGACCTTCACCCGCACCCTCTGCCGGTTGCTCAGCGAGAAC
>DATCXX010000337.1:0-5287 GCA_036565615.1 Gemmatimonadales bacterium
CGAGCGCGGCGCGGGCCGCCTCCTCTTCGCCCTGGGCCAGGTGGCGCCGCGCCTGCGCCGCGCGGGCAAAGACCGCGTCCACCATGGCGAGCCGGGTTGGATCGAGGGCGGCCGCCTCACCGGCATGATCGGGGGGCTCGACCAGGGTCCCCAGCAGCGGGCCCAGCTCGGGAATGTTCACCGGGCCGACCAGCCTGGAGGCGCGCCGGCGAGCTCCGCCGCGGAGAGTACCGGCGGCGTCCCGGTGCGCGACGCGAAGCGGGCGGCAAAGACGCTCAGCGGATCGGCGGTGAAATCCTCGCGGGGAAGACTGACGGCACGAAGTCCCGCTTCGATGCCGTCGGCATCGCCTTCGATCTCGATCAGCACGTCCATGCGGGGATACCACTCCAGCCGCAGCACGGCGGTCTCGAGATGGTAGTACTCGACGTATCGGTCAACGGTGTGAATGCGTCGGAACCCGAGCGCCTCGAGCAGCTCCGCGGGCGGCGCGGTCCGGGCATGGACCTCGTACTCGAGCTCGGGACGGGTCTTGTATCCCTCGGCGCTGATGCGGGTGGGTCCCTTCCAGCCGAGAATCGTCTCCAGCCGTCCGCCGGGGTGATGGTATTCCCGGAGCCGGAGTACTTCGTCCCGGCCTACCAGCTCGCCGTCCCGGTCATAGCGAACGTCCGACATCATCCCCTGAAAACCCGGCCGGGCCCCGGCCCGCTCCAGTCGTGCCCGGACCACCCGGGGATCGGGGACCACGGCCTTGAGCTCGTGTTCTAGGATAGAATCGCCTCCACCGCCCGCTCCACTTCGCTGAAGTCCTCGAAGACCGCGTCGGCACCGGCCTGTTCCAGCTCGGCGACCGTGTAGCCGCCGGTGGCGACGGCAATGGTCCGGGCCCCGATGCCCTCTCCGCAGCACACATCCGCCGGGGTGTCCCCGATGATCACCACTTCCCCACCGCCGGGCACCCGTCCGAAGAACGGCTCGGCCCGGCGGGCGGCGATGCCCGGCAGCTCCCCGCGCCGGGCGTGATCGGAGCCGAAGGCACCTACCCGGAACCGGTCGGGATCGAGGCCGGCGGCCCGGAGCTTGAGCCGGGCCCCGGGCAGCACGTTGCCGGTCAGCAAGCCGAGCACCACGGTCGCCTCGGCCTCCAGCGCGTCGAGCAGCCCGGGAACCCCGGGCATCAGCCGGGAACGATGCCCGTGCTCGGCGAGGTCGCGCTCGAGGTGGGCGAGATACCGCTCCAGCAGGAGCGCGATCCGGTCGGGGTCGTCGGGAACCGGGTGTCCGGCCGCTTCGAGCAGCTCGGTCACGATCTGGGGATCGGTCTTTCCATCGAAGCGAATACCGGCGGCGGGAGTGAGGTCGACGCCATCGTCTCCCATCGCGGCGTGAATCGCGCGCCGGCCGGCGCCGTCGCTCAGGAGGAGGGTCCCGTCGATGTCGAAGAGGACGAGCTTGCGCTTCACGCCGGAATCGGGCCGGTCGAGCTTTCCGCCGCGCACTGCCGGCAGAGCGTGACGCCGCGGAGGTTGCAGATGAGGCAGATAAAGGTCCCGCAGCGGGTGCAGGGGTATCCCTCCGACGCGCGCTCTTCGCGGCCGCAGGCGCGGCACTCCATCGCGTCGGTCGCAGGGGGTCGGGGCCGTGGACTCTGCATTGCCGCTCAGTCCGTGATGCCGTAGAGCTTGATCTTGTTGATCAGCGTGGCCCGGGAGATGCCCAGCTCCTTCGCGGCCCGGGTGCGGTTGCCCCCGTGATACCGGAGGGTGCGCTCGATGTGCTGATTCTCCAGGTCGTCGATGCTCATCGGGGTGTGCCGGCGGTCGCCCACTCCGGGGCGGGCTCGGAACTCTCCCGGCAGATGCTCGACCCCCACGGCGATCTGCCCCCGGGAAAGGAGCAGGGCGCGCTCCAGCACCTGCTCCATTTCGCGGAGGTTTCCGGGCCAGGAGTACTCCAGCAGCCGGCCCTGCGCGTCCGGCGTGATGATCGCCGGACTGTCGGAGTACACGCCCCTGAGCTCGCCGTGCAGGGCCGCGATGAGGCCGGCGCGATCGTCCTGGGTCCGGTCCCGGAGCGGCGGCAGGGCCAGCGTCATCACGTTCAGCCGATAGAAGAGATCCTGGCGGAATCGCTCGGCCTCGACCTCCTGGGCCAAGTCACGGCGGGTGGTGACCACGAGGCGAGTGTCCACCGCGATGTCGTGGGTTCCTCCGAGCCGCCGGAAGCTGCGGGTCTCCAGCACCCGGAGCACCTTGGTCTGGAGCTCGGCCGGCAGATCGGCCACCTCCCGCAGCAGCAGAGTGCCTCCATCGGCCAGCTCGAGGTATCCACGGCGGCGTCCGGCGGCTTCGACGAAGGCGCCCTGCTCGTGCCCGAAGATCAGCGATTCGAGGTAGCCGGGACTCTGACCGCCGAGGCGTACTTCCAGAAAGGGATTGCCGGCCCGGGTGCTCAGATCGTGAATGACCCGGGCGGCCCAGCCCTTCCCCACTCCGATCTCGCCGGTGAGCAGGACCGTGGTGCGCTCACTCTGCGCCAGGAGACCGAGCTGATTGGTGAGCTGGCGCATCGCGGGCGAGCCGCCCAGCGAATCGGCGCCGAAGCGGGGAGAGCCACTCCGAATCACCGCTTCGGCCGCACGGCGCCGCCGCCCCAGGGCCCCGGCATGCTGCGCCAGCGTGAAGAGCAGATCGGGGTCTGTCGAGGTATCGGCCACCTGGCTTACGCCGGCGACCAGTGCCCGGGCCACCGATTCGGGTGACGGGTTCTCGGCAAATCCGATCACCGGGGCTTCTCGCGCCGCCAGCCGGCCGACCAGCGCGGGCGAGGGGTCGGCCATGTGCAGCGCGAGGCAGACGACGTCGGGCCGGACCCGTTCCAGGGTGGCCACACCGGCCTCGCCGGTAAGCTCCCGAAGGACCTCGCACCCGGCCTGCTCGAACCGCGCCGCGATGGAGCGCAGCACGCTGCTGTCGTCGTGGATGAGGAGCACGGAGTGGGTCATTGTGTCAAGATATACGACGCAAAGACGCAAGGACGCAAGGTGGTGCCGGTGGTAAGACTTTGCGTCGTTGCGTCTTTGCGTCTGGCTAGGGCGTCATCACCGTGAGGGCCCCCGGCACCACTTCCGCCGTAAAGGGCGTCACCCCCACCGGATCGCCGTCGAATTGCACCGGCAGGGGTTCGCTCGGTTCCACGCTGAACCGGGTGCCCCGCGCGTAGCGCAGGTAGGGTGTTTCGCGGATCACGGTGCGCCGGCCGTCGATGACCACCCGGCAGAGTCCCCTGATTCCCTCCCAGGTGGTATCGGCCGTGACCGCGACCATATCGAGGAAGCCGTCGTCGGGAGCGATTTCGGGGCGCACCCGGATCAGGGGAGGAATCATCTCGCCGCAGTTCATGATCAGGATCAGCGCGGCGCGAACGTCGAAGGGCTCACCA
The DNA here is from genome assembly GCA_036565615.1 of Gemmatimonadales bacterium. GTDB lineage: Bacteria > Gemmatimonadota > Gemmatimonadetes > Gemmatimonadales > GWC2-71-9 > JABFSM01. The sequence continues at coordinate 3,445 of DATCXX010000337.1, forward strand.
TCCACGGTGATCCGGCAGGGGGTGCTGCGGAGTCCGGGGAGCACCCGGAAGGTGGTGGCCCAGTAGGCCCCGATTCCCCAGCGCCGCTTGTCGGCGGCGGCGGTGGAACCCATGACGAGGGCATCCACTCCGGCACCACACGCCACCCCGAAGTAGTGAACCCCGTCGGGCAGGATCACCCGGCCCAGATCGATGCGCCGCGGCCGCCCCTTCATCAGTACTTGAGCGGCTCTGGCCGGGGCGGCGGGAATCCGGAGGTTCCCAGCCAGCAGATTGCCGGTTCCCCCCGGAATCAGCGCGAGAGGGATCTCGGTACCCACCAGGGCCGCGGCGGCCTGCATGCTGGTGCCGTCGCCGCCGAACACCGCCACGACGTCCACTCCCGACTCCACCGCCTGCCGGGCCAGCTCCCGGGCATCTCCGGGTCCGGTGGTGGTGACGACGTCCAGGCTCCATCCCCCCTGTTCCAGGCACCGGGCCAACCGGCGCGGGGTGCTGTCGTTGGTACGAGCGGCGACCGGGTTGGTGATCAGGATAGCTCGGGCCACCTCAGTAGTCCCGGTCCCAGCGGAGCTCGGCTCCGAACTGGTACCGCCGGGTGGATGAGAGGGCGTCCGCGGCCAGACCCTGGGCAAAGCAGGTCTGCAGCGGTTCGGCCGACAGCACCATGCGCAGCTCCCGGACGAACCGGTACTCCAGGCTCGCGCCGAGGTTGCGGGCGCCGAAGGGCTGCCCGGCGCTGAAACAGAACCCCGCGTTGGCGGTGATGAAGAGCTTGTTGGTGATCGCCCGCCCGATGGCGAACTGGGTCGGCGAGGTGCCTCCCCCGATGAACCCCGAGGGCGACAGCCCGGGCCGGATCTCCAGCAGCCCTTCGGACGTTCCCAGCAGCGTCCGCTGCAGCTCGCTGGTCAGCGCGTTGGTGGCGTACGCGACGAAAGTCGAGGTGACCTCGCCCCGGTCGTCGAGCTGGAGCTGTCCGGCCGCCCGCGGGTCGAGGGTTCCGAACACCAGCAGCGAGATGAGCTGGGGCTCCGGAATCGGGGGACGATCGGGCGGGGTGCGGAGGGTCAGCTTGGGCACCTCAAGGGTGCCGCTGATATGCGCGATCACCGGCACATCCCCTCCCTGCACGTCGCGCACCACGTGCCGGGCTTCCACGTCGAGCTCGGCGTTGAGATCCCCGAAGTAGCGCACCGTCCCCCGCTCCACCGCAAAGGTCCGGTTGAGCAGCGGCGGAATATTGAGGGTGTAGGTGCCCCGCGGGGTGTCGAGGGTGCCGTCGATCCGGTAGACCTTCCGGTTCTTGTTGACCCGGAGCCGGCCTTCCAGCTGGAAATTGGCCTCGATCGAGCGGAGCCAGACCGACTCCCCGATGATGAAGTCCAGATCGCGAATGGCCAGCGAGTCGAGGAACCGGCTCTGGAACGACGACTGGAGGTCGTAGCGCTGAAGCTCGAGGGTATCCACCAGGTCGGCGTTCATCGGATCTTCGAGATTCACCACTTCCTTGGTGACCAGGTCGGCGAAGTAGATCACGCTCTCGGTAATGCGGCTCTCGCCGGTGAGCACCGGACGGGCGAACGAGCCGGTCAGATCGACATCGCCCCAGGTCCGGATCTTCATGTAATTGGGCACATCGATCATCGAGAAATCCTGGGCCGACAGGTGGAGTCCCAGAATGGGCCGGGTCAGCTCCTCCAGGCGAAGGCCTCCGGTCGCGACCAGGGTGCCGTGCTCCCCGGCCACCCGGAGGCTGTCGGTGGTGATCGAGTCGCCGGCGAAGCGGAAGGTGCCGTTGGTGGAGTCATAGCGCACCCCGAGGCTGGGCACCTCGGCCCCC
>DATCXX010000373.1:0-4968 GCA_036565615.1 Gemmatimonadales bacterium
GCGGCGGTCATCGTCGAGCCGGTGCAGGGGCTGACCGGCGCGCGCGACTGCTCTCCGGAGTTCCTCGAGGCGGCCCGGCGTGCCTGCACCAGGGCGGGAGCGGCGCTGATTTTCGATGAAGTCCAGTGCGGCGTCGGCCGCTCGGGCAGCTTCACCGCGGCGGAAGCGTTCGGGGTGACCCCGGACATCATCACCATGGCCAAGGGGCTGGCCTCGGGATTCCCGATCGGCGCCATGGTCGCGACCAGCGCCCTCACCGGCGGTCTCAAGATCGGCGACCTCGGCAGCACGTTCGGCGGCGGTCCGGTGGCCTGCGCCGCCGCGCTGGCGACCCTCGAGGTGATCGAGCGGGAGGACCTCCAGGCCAATGTCCGGATGGTGAGTGAGCATCTCCGTACCGGCGCCGGGCGGCTCGGGGTGCGCGAGACCCGGGGCCGCGGCCTCCTGCTCGGGCTCCAGATGGCGGGGCCGGCCGCCGAGGTGCAGCGAAAGCTGTTCGGCGAGAAGGTGCTGGTGGGCACCGCCTCGGATCCCGCGACCCTTCGGCTCCTTCCTCCGCTCTCCTTTTCGATGGCGGAAGCGGACCTGCTGCTTGCGGCCCTGGGCCGGGTGCTGGGATGAGCAAGCGCGACTTCATCAGCACCGAGGAATGGAATCCCGGGGAGATCGACGGGCTCCTGGCGCTGGCCAGCAGGGTCAAGCGGGGCGAGCTGTCGGGCGGGCTGGAGAAGAAGGTGCTGGCGATGGTCTTTCTGGATCCCAGTCTGCGGACCCGCTCCAGCATGGAGACCGCGATGTTCCTGCACGGCGGTCATGCGCTGGTGCTGGAGCCGGGGAAGGGCAGCTGGACCCTGGAGACCGAGCCCGGCGTAGTCATGGACGGCGCCGGAGTCGAGCACCTGATCGACGCGGCCCGCGTCCTGGGTCGCTACGCCGACGCCCTCGCGGTGCGGAGCTTCCCCAAGGGAACCGAGTGGCCGGTCGAGCGGGAGGACCGGATCATCCGGAACTTCGCGCGCTATTGCGAGAAGCCGGTGATCAATCTGGAGTCGGTGCGCCGGCATCCCTGCCAGGGGCTGGCCGACGCCCTCACCCTGCGGGAGCGGCTGGGCGATCCCCGGGGCCGGAAGTTCGTGGTGCAGTGGGCCTGGCACCCCAAGCCGCTGCCGACCGCGGTTCCGGTGAGCGCCGCCCTCGCGGCCGCCCACCTTGGCATGGAAGTCCACATTGCCCACCCGCCGGGGTTCGACCTGGACCCGGACGACCTGAGCGCCATCGAATCACTGGCGGTATCCCGGGGCGGGTCGATGCGCACCACCGGCGACCGGAAGGCGGCACTGGACGGCGCCGATGCCGTGTACGTGAAATCGTGGGGGGCGCTGTCCCGGTTCGGGAGACCCGACGAGGAGCGCGCGCTCCGGGTCCCCTACCGCGACTGGCGGATGACCGATCCGGGCCGGAGCATCGTGATGCACTGCCTGCCGGTCCGCCGCAACGTGGAGATCGACGACGCGGTGCTCGACGGACCCCAGAGCGCGGTGTACGACCAGGCGGAGAACAGGCTACACGTCCAGAGGGCCCTGCTCCTCGAATTACTGCGTCAACGGTGAACGGTGAACGGTGAACGGGACCTGCATGCAAGGTTGGTCCCGTTGACCGTTGACCGTTGACCGTTGACCGAAACAGGGGACTCGACGCATGACGATTGACTCATCGCAGGGGATCTCGGGCCTCAAGGGAGCTCTTCGCTACGTCCGGGCCTACCGCGACCACGTCTTCGTGGTGAAGCTGGGCGGCGACGTGCTCAGCGACACCGAGGTGCTCGACCACGTCGCGGCCCAGCTCGCCCTGCTGCACTCCCTGAGCATCCGGCTGGTGGTGGTGCACGGCGGCGGCCCCCAGGCCTCGGCCCTGATGCGGCGGCTGGGCCAGGAGCCGGTGATCGTCGCGGGGCGCCGGGTCACCGACGATGCCGCGCTCGAAGTCGCCAAGATGGTCTACCCCGGGCTGCTCTCGACCGAGCTGCTCTCCGCGCTGCGCCGGCATCAGGTGCAGGGCGTCGGCGTTTCGGGGGTGGACGCCGACCTGATCACCGCGCACCGCCGACCCCCCGCGTCCGTCACCGCGGATGACGGCACCTCGCGCGTGGTGGACTACGGGCACGTGGGAGACATCGACCGGGTGGATCCCCGGGTGCTGCTCACCCTGATGGAGTCGCGGTTCGTGCCGGTGGTCGCCTCCCTCGCCGGGGATGGCGAGGGCCACGTGTTCAACGTCAACGCCGACACGGTGGCCGAAACGCTGGCCATCGCCCTCCGGGCCCAGAAGCTGGTGTTTCTGACCGGGGCGCCGGGCGTGCTGCGGGACCGCAGCGATCCGGCCAGTCTGGTCACCTTCGCCGACCCCGACGACCTCGAGGCGCTGCTCAAGACCGGCGCCATCGAGGGCGGGATGCGGCCCAAGGTGGAAGCCTGCATCCGGGCCGCCACCGGCGGGGTGGAACGCACCCACATCATCGACGGCCGGATTCATGACTCGCTTCTGCTCGAAGTCTTCACCGGCTCGGGTGCCGGCACGATGATCGTGGGCCGGAAGGAGAAGGCCACCTACCTCGGAGTGGATCTTGCCGACGGAGATCGAGCTTCTTAGGGACCTGGTGGCGATTCCCTCGGTCAGCGGGACCGAGGAAGCGGTCGCCCGGTTCCTGGCCGACACCGCCGGCCGAGTCCGGCTGGACGCCGTGCGGGACGACGCCTCGGTCACCCTGTCGGTGGACAGCGGCCGGCCCGGCCCGACCCTGGCCTTCATCAGCCATCTGGACGTGGTGCCCCCGGGCGAAGGCTGGACCCGGGATCCCTTCGTGCCGGTGGTCGAGGGTGACCGGCTCTACGGCCGCGGGTCCGGCGACGCCAAGGCGTCGGTGGCCGCGATGACCCTCGCCGCGGCGGACGTGGCCGGCGGACTGGGGCGGGGCCGGCTGCTGGTGATCATGGGCTATGGCGAAGAGACCCGGAACACCACCATGGGCACCGCGGTGGCGCGTGCCGGAGCGGTGGACGCGGCGATGGTGGGGGAACCCACCAACCTCCAGGTCGCGGTGGCGCAGCGCGGCCTGATGATGGCGGACCTGATCGGGCGGGGAGACCAGCGCCATGCGGGTTATGCCGACGAGGACGGCGGCTTCACCAACGCCATTACCGCGCTGGCCAGAGATCTCGCCCGGCTCGACGGCGTGGTGAGCGAGCGCACCCATCCGATTCTGGGAGTGACCACGGTCACCCCGACCATGCTGTCGGCCGGGGTGAGCCGGAACGTGACCCCGCCCGCCGCCAAGGCGGTGCTCGACATCCGGAGCACGCCGGCCTGGCCCCACGACCAGCTGGGCGCGGCGCTGGCGGAGCGGCTGGAGTGCGAGCTGGTGATCACCTCCGACCGCCTGGTCCCCTGCGAAACGCCGCCGGATTCGGCTCTCCTGGCCGCGATCCGCCGGGTGCGGCCTTCGATCCGGAGCTTCGGCAGTCCCACCTGCTCCGACTGGGTGTTCGTGCGCCACGCCGACGCGGTCAAGTGCGGACCGGGCACCAGCCGGCGGTCCCACACCCCGGACGAGTACGTGGATCTTCCCGAGGTGACCGCGGCCCGGTCCTTCTTTGCCGCGGTAGCCAAGGAGTATCTGGCATGACCCGCCCCAGCCGTCCAGCCGTCCAGCCGTCCAGCACCCTGTGGTCCCCCGGCAGCGATCTTGACGCCGCCATGCTTTCCTACACGGTGGGAGACGACCGGGAGTGGGATCGCCATCTCCTCGCCTGGGACGTGCTGGGCAGCCTGGGCCATATCGAGGGACTGCGTGCCTCCGGGCTGATCAGCCGCGCCGACCATCTCAAGCTCCGGACCGCCCTCCGCGCCGGCTTCCGCGCGGTGCGGGCGGGACGGCTGGTCATCGGTCCCGAACACGAAGACGCCCACTCCGCGGTCGAGCTCTGGCTCACCCGGCGGGCCGGTAGCGCCGGCGAGCGGCTCCACACCGGCCGTTCCCGCAACGACCAGATCGCCTGCGATCTCCGGCTCTTCCTCAAGGACGCCCTGCTGGATCTCCAGATCTCCGCACTCGGCGTGGTCGCGGCTCTGCTCTACTTCGCCGAGCTCCACCGGGATGTGCTCTGGCCCGGCTACACCCACACCCGGCGGGCGATGCCGTCGTCGGCCGGCCTGTGGGCCGCCGGGTACGCCGAGGGGCTGCTCGATACGGTCGAAGATCTGCCCTCGCTCTGGGGCCGGCTGGACCGGTCTCCGCTGGGCAGCGCCGCGGGTTATGGGGTTCCCCTGCCGCTCGACCGGGAGGCCGCCGCCCGCGCCCTCGGGTTTGCACGCGTGGATCACAACGTGGCCAAGGTGCAGAATGGACGGGGCAAGCTGGAAGCGGACGGCCTCTTCTGGTGCGCCCAGCTGGGCCACGAGCTGGCCAAGCTCTCCAGCGATGTGATTCTCTACAGCGGAGAAGAATTCGGCCTGCTCCGGCTTCCGGCCCGCCTCGCGACCGGCTCGAGCATCATGCCCCAGAAGCGAAACCCCGATCTCTTCGAGCTGACCCGGGGCCGGGTGGCCGCGCTGGAGGGAGATCTGTCCGCGGTGCTCGCGATCCGGGCCAAGCTTACCAGCGGCTATCACCGTGACTATCAGCTCCTCAAGGAGCCTCTGATTCGCGGGGTGGGGCGGGCCCGGCTGATGCTCGGCATGCTCGCCCTGGCCGTCCCGCAGCTGGAACCCGACCGGAGCCGGGGCTGGGATGCGCTGGCGGGCGATGCCCTGGCCACCGACGAAGTGATGCGCCGGGTGGAGTCCGGAGTGCCGTTCCGGCGCGCCTACCGCGAGGTGGCGCTGGCCCTCAAGCGCGGGGAGAGTCTTCCCGGGCCATCCGCCCGGGCCGTGCGGTCCAGGCGACGGTCGGCCGGTAGCGTGGGACGGCTC
>DATCXX010000389.1:0-2986 GCA_036565615.1 Gemmatimonadales bacterium
GTCGGTTCGGTGAATGGCCGCTGCTGGGCGGTGAATGGTCTGTCCAGGCGGTGAGTGGGGCGGGACTGGCGTGATCCGCGAGGGGATGTCACTCTTTCACCCACCCTCCAGTGAACAGGCCGTCTCGCATGCACGCCTCAGCCCCGATCACCGCGGTCATCGCCGAGGATGAGGCCCCTGCCCGAAAGCGGCTCCGCGATCTGCTGGGCAGTCTGCCGGGAGTCGAGGTGCTGGGCGAGTGCGCCGACGGACCGGCAACCATCCAGGCGGTGGACCGGCTCGAACCCGACCTACTGTTTCTCGACCTGGAGATGCCCGGCTGCGACGGCCTGGAGGTGGCACGGCGCATCACCCATCAGCCCGCGATCGTCTTCACCACCGCGCACAACCGGTATGCGGTGGCCGCCTTCGAGCTCGGCGCGATCGATTACCTGCTCAAGCCCTTCGGCCGGGACCGCCTGACCGTCGCCCTGGAACGGCTCCGCGACCGCCGGAGTCCGGCCGAAGGGCCGAGCGTCCTCGAGCGAACGACCGAAGCCCTCGACCCCGCCGCCCGGCTTTCCCGGCTCTTCGTCCGGATCCGGGGGAAGATCATCGTCGTACCGGTCACCGAGATCCATCGGTTCGAGGCCCGGGACGACTACACCGCCCTGTTCACCGGAGACCAGCGCTACCTGATCCACCTGTCGCTCGCCGATCTCGAGCAACGGCTCGATCCCGGCATGTTCGTTCGGATCCACCGGTCTCACATCGTCAATCTGGACCGGGTCGAGGCCATGATTCCCGCCGAGGACGGCCGGCTCGAAATTCTGCTCCGCAACGGCGAACGGCTGATGGCGAGCCGGTCACGCTCCCGCGCGTTGCGGGATCAGAGCGTATGACCGGCGAAACCGGCCTGCGGCTCAGCTGGCGCACGGCGGCCATCGTCGCGGGGATCTGGATCGCGGAGTGCCTGGTGTACGCCCTGCAGCAGATTCTCTATCACGCCGCCGCGGGCGAGACCGCGCCGCTCGGCAACATTGCCTACCTCGGATTCAAGTCGGCGGCCACCTGGTTTTGCATCACGCTCGCGCTCATCGCGCTCCGGGTGGTTCCCCGGCTGCGGGATCGCCCCTGGTCCCGGATCCTGGCGGTGCATCTGGTGCTCGCGCTGGTCGCCAGCGGCGTGGATGTCGGCGTGGACCTCCTGGCCGGCCGGCTGACCGGTATCCTGCCGCTCACCGGCTCCCTGGCCGCCAGCTATTTCCGCCAGTCCACCTTCAACATCTTCACCTACCTCCTGACCGCGGCCGTCCTCCACGCGCTCGACGCCAACCGCCTCTCCCGGGATCGCGCGGTGCACGCGGCCGCGCTCCAGGGCCAGCTCAGCCAGGCCCGGCTGGAGGTCCTCAAGATGCAGCTCCAGCCCCATTTCCTGTTCAACACCCTGCATGCCATGGCCGCGCTGGTCCATGACGAGCCCCAGGCCGCCGAGCGAATGATCCTCCGGCTCGGGGATCTGCTCCGCGCGGCGGTGGACCTGGCGGGACGGCCGGTCATCCCGCTGTCCGAGGAGATCGATCTGCTCCAGGCCTACCTGGATATCGAGCAGATTCGGTTTCGCGACCGGCTCACCGTGAGCCTGGAAATCCCGGCCAACCTCGGTACAGCTCCCGTCCCCAACCTGATACTCCAGCCACTGGTCGAGAACGCGATCAAGCACGGCGCGGCAAAACAGCTCGGCAGGACCGAGATCCGGGTGGCCGTCCGGCGATCGGCGAACGACCTGATGCTCGAAGTGTCCAATACCGGCAGCCCAGCTGCCGGGTCGGCGACGCCGGTCGACGGAGTGGGCATCGGGAACACCAGGGCCCGGCTGGCCGAGCTGTATCCCAATCGCCATGAATTCACCGTGGTCGTCCGGCCCGAGGGCGGCGCCGTGGCCACCATCCGGATTCCTCTCTCCCGCGCGTGGATCGCGGAAGACCCGGGCAAGGCCCTGCCCATGATCCCGGACACCGGGCACTATTCCATTGTGCCGCAATGATTTAGCAACGGAGGACACCCGGCCTCTATTTTGCACTTATAGATGGCCATGCCCACCTCCGGCCGGCCGAAGCACCGCATCGCCGTAGTACTCGGAACTCGTCCCGAGGCGATCAAGATGGCTCCCGTCATCCAGGAGCTTCGTCGCCGCGCCGACCTTTTCGAAACCGTGGTCATCACCACCTCGCAGCAGCGCGAAATGCTGGCGCAGGCGATGCACGCCTTCTCCCTCGCCTCCGACATCGACCTCGGACTGACCCACGCCAACCAGACCCTGGCGGATTTCACCGCTCGCGCGCTGATCGCCCTCACCGGAACGTTCCGCGAAGTGAAGCCCGATCTCCTGCTGGTGCAGGGCGACACCAGCACCGTCATCGCCGCGGCGCTGGCCGCGTTCTACAACGGGGTGCCGATCGGCCACGTCGAGGCGGGGCTCCGCTCCGGAGACGCCCGCCGTCCCTTCCCCGAAGAAGTCAACCGCCGGATGGCGAGCTGCGTCACCGACATTCACTTTGCGCCCACCGACCGGGCCCGCTGCAACCTGATGGCCGAGCGCGTTTCCGAGGAGCACATCTACGTCACCGGCAACACCATCGTGGATGCGCTGGCCTCGATCCGCCATGACGGGGTGTTCGACGACCCGGCCCTCAACACGCTGGGCTGGGATTCGAAGCAGGTCATCCTGGCCACGGTGCACCGGCGGGAGAATCTGGGGCAGAATCTCCGGAATGTGTGCGCCGCGTTCAGGCGGCTGGTCGAGACCCACCCGGCGACCGAGATCGTGATCCCGGTCCACCTCAATCCCTACGTGCGCGAGATCATCTTCGAGGAGCTTCGCGAGGTTCCCGGCATCACGCTGCTGGAGCCGCTCGAATATCCCGACCTGATCGAGGTGATGCGGCGGAGCGTGCTGGTGCTCACCGACTCGGGCGGGATCCAGGAAGAGGCGCCCGCGATGCAC
>DATCXX010000413.1:0-9270 GCA_036565615.1 Gemmatimonadales bacterium
CGGCAGGGTCAGCAGCCCTTCGACGCCCCGGCGTCCCCGCCACCGTCCCCGCGCGAGGCCCAGCGCGATGAGGGTCCCCAATCCGGTCGCCACCACCGTCGAGATGGTGCCGACGATCAGGCTGGCGCGCAGGCCGCGCCAGAGATCGGCCCGGCCGGCCAGGGCCCGGTACCAGTCGAGGGTGAACCCGGTCCAGCGCACCGAATAGCGGGAGGCGTTGAAGCTGAACACCACCAGGACCAGCACCGGGAGGTGCAGGAATACATAACCCGCACCCGCAATGAGCAGGACCCACCGGGGCGCCGGTCTCATCGACCCGTCTCCAGGTCCTCCCGGTCCCGGATCCGGAGCGAGAGCCAGACCGCCACCAGCACCACCGCCATGACCGCGAACGAGGCCGCCGCGCCGAAGGGCCAGTTCCGGGCCGAGGTGAACTGGTTCTGCACCAGGTTGCCGATCATCACCTGTTTGGCCCCGCCCAGAAGATCCGCGGTGAGGAAGGACCCCATCGAAGGAACGAACACCAGGAGGATCCCGGCGATCACTCCCGGCAGCGAGAGCGGCAGCGCCACCCGGACGAACCGCGCCACCGGCCGGGCCCCCAGGATCTCGGCGGCCTCGAGCATGGCGGGGTCGAGTTTCTCGAGCGACGCATAGATCGGCAGCACCATCAGCGGCAGGAAGCCGTACACCAGGCCGGTGAGCACCGCGAAGGGCGTGTAGAGCAGCGCCACCGGCTGCTCGATCACGCCCAGCCCGAGCAGGACCGAATTGATCAGCCCGGTGTCCCGGAGCAGGAAGATCATGGCGAAGGTGCGGACCAGGAAGCTGGTCCAGAAGGGCAGCACCACCAGAAAGAGCAGGAAGGCGCGGCGCGTCCGGCCGGCCGCGATGGCCCAGGCCAGCGGATAGCCCACCAGAAGACAAATAGCGGTTGTGATCGCGGCCCACAGCACGGTACGCCAGAGTACCTGGAGGTAGACCGGGTCGAGAAAGCGCCGGTAGTGCTCCAGGGTGAAACCGGGCTCCACGCCGCCGTAGGTCCCTCGCGGCATCAGGCTGACCCCCAGCATCAGCATCATGGGCAGCGCAAAGAACACCAGGAGCCAGACCCCACCGGGCAAGAGCAGCCCCCATGCCCCGAGGGCCGGACGCCGGGCGACGAGCGCGAGCATCCGGCGGCGGAGGCTCATCGCTCGAGAGTCCTGGCGTCGGCGGGATCCCACCCCACCAGCACCGCCACGCCGCTGGACCAGGGAAGCGGCCGGGAAAGCGATCCGTCGTTCCGGAGGGCCACGGTGCAGCGATGGGCCGGGGCGAGCCGGACCAGCACCCGGAGCATCTCACCCTGGTAGATCACTTCTTCGACCGTGCCGGCCTTTCCCCTGTGTCCGGCGGGAAGGCTCCCGCCCTCGGAGGCGATGCTCATCCGCTCCGGGCGCACCGCAATCTGCCGGCCGCCCTCGCCGTCAAACAGGTTGGACTCCCCGATGAAGGTGGCGACGAATTCGGTGCGGGGCCGCTCGTAGATCTCGGCGGGGCTTCCCAGCTGGGCGATCCGGCCGCCATCCATCACCGCGATCCGGTCCGACATGGTGAGCGCTTCGTCCTGGTCGTGGGTGACGTAGACGAAGGTCACCCCCAGGGTCCGGTGGAGCTGGCGGAGCTCGAGCTGCATGTCGCGGCGAAGCTTTTCGTCAATGGCGCCGAGGGGCTCGTCGAGCAGGAGCAGATCGGGCTCGAGCACCAGCGCCCGCGCCAGTGCCACCCGCTGGCGCTGCCCGCCGGACAGCTGGGCCGGGCGGCGCCGGCCAAACTCTCCGGGGTCGAGCCGGACCAGGGTCAGCGCCTCGGCCACTCGCCGCGCGGCCTCGCCTGCGGGCACCCGGCGGCGCTCCAGACCGAACGCCACGTTCCGCTCCACGGTCAGATGAGGAAACAGGGCGTAGCTCTGGAATACCATGCCCAGTTTCCGCTCGTAGGGGCGGAGGAGAAGGGCCGAGGCGCCTCCGAGCCGGATGTCCCCGGCGTCGGGACTTTCCAGCCCGGCCAGCAGCCTGAGGGTCGTGGTCTTGCCGCAGCCGGAGGGACCCAGCAGAGAGAAGAATTCACCCGGGGCGATCGCGAAGGAGACGTCATCCACCGCCCGCGCCGAGCCGAAGGACTTGCTGACCCCGAGAAGCTCGGCGATCGGAGACGCGGCTCGACTCATGGTAGAGAATACGCCCGACTGGACTCGGCCGGGAGTGGTCCGTACCTTCGGGAACAACTCTCCGGGGGCCCTCCATGCAGCGTCGCGAGGCACTCACACTCCTCGGTGCGACCGCGCTCTCACCACTGCTCTCCTCACTGTCGGCGGCGGAGCGGGGGCGCATCGGCGCGGGCCTCCACGAGCGGGCCGCCACCCAGGAGGCGGGAAAGGCGCTGACTCCGGCGCAGATGGCGCTGGTCACCGCCCTGGCCGATACCATCCTTCCGAAAACCGACACGCCGGGTGCTCTCGAAGTCGGCGTGCCGGCCTTCGTGGACCTGCTCTTCGCCGAGTGGTACCCCGAGCCGGAGCGCCGGCGGTTGCTCGGCGGGCTCGACAGCTGGGACGCCCGCTGCCGGGAATCCCGCGGCAAGCCCTTCGCCGAGCTCGATCCCACCGGGCGGGCAGCGTGGCTGGAGCAGGTCGACGGGGCGACCGGTTCCCCGGGCACCGCGGAGGCGGCCTACGCGTCGCTCAAGGGCAGCATCGTCTTCGGCTATCTGACCTCGAGACCGGTCGCGGAGATGCAGCGCACCACGCCGATCATTCCGGGACGCTTCGACGGCTGCGTCCCGGTGGGAGGCGGCTGATGCCAACGGCTCAGACGTCCTACGACGCCATCGTGGTGGGCAGCGGGATCAGCGGAGGCTGGGCGGCCAAGGAGCTGTGTGAGCGGGGCCTCCGGACCCTGGTGCTCGAGGCCGGGCGCGACATCGACCCCGGGCGCGACTACGTGGAGCACATCCAGCCCTGGGAGGTCCGGTTTCGGGGGCGGGGCGACCGCCAGGCGCTGGAGCGCGACCAGCCGATTCAGAAGAACTGCTACGCCTGCGACGAGTGGGGCTCGAAGTTCTTCGTCAACGACCGGGAGAATCCCTACGAGAACGATCCCGACAAGCCGTTCGCCTGGTTCCGGGGCCGGCAGGTCGGCGGGCGCTCGATCATGTGGGGACGCCAGGTGTACCGCTGGAGCGACCTCGACTTCGAGGCCAACCTGCGGGAGGGCGTCGGGGTGGACTGGCCGATCCGCTACGCCGACATCGCTCCCTGGTACGACCACGTCGAGCGCTTCATCGGGGTGAGCGGGCAGCCCGAGGGCCTGGCCCAGCTTCCCGACGGACAGTTTCTCCCGCCCATGGAGCTGCGCTGCGCCGAGCGGGTGGTGCGCGACAAAGTGCAGGCGAAGTGGGGCGGCGAGCGGCGGCTCACCATCGGCCGGGTGGCCATCCTCACCCGGAACCACAACGGCCGCGCGGCCTGTCACTACTGCGGTCCCTGCGAGCGGGGCTGCATCACCCATTCGTACTTCACCAGCATCGGGTCGACCCTGCCCGCCGCCCGGCGCACCGGACGGCTGACCCTCCGGCCCAGCAGCGTCGTGGAGAGCGTCGTCTACGACGAGTCGCGGGACCGCGCCACCGGGGTGCGGGTCATCGACGCCGCCACGATGCAGCCGCTCGAGTTCCAGGCGCGGATCATCTTCCTCTGCGCCTCGACCATGGAGTCGGCCCGGCTGCTGCTCAACTCGAAGACGCCGCGCTACTCGGCCGGCCTGGGCAATTCCTCGGGGCAGCTGGGCCGCAACCTGATGGATCACGCCTACGGGGCCGGCGCCAGCGGCACCATTCCCGGCATGGAAGACCAGACCAGCTACGGGCGCCGCCCCAACGGGATCTACATCGCGCGGTTCCGCAACGTGAAGGACAAGCACCCCGATTTCCTGCGGGGGTACGGCTTCCAGGGCGGCGGAGGACGGGGAGGATTGCCGAGGCCACGGAACGGATTCGGCAAGGAGTTCAAGGATGCGCTCCTCCGCCGGGGACTGGGACCGTGGAACTTCTCGATCAGCGGCTGGGCGGAGTGCCTCCCCCGGGAGGACAACCTGATCGAGCTGCACCCCACCCTCAAGGACAAATGGGGGGTCCCCGCCCTCAAGGTGCAGTGCACCTGGGGTCCCAACGAGCGGGCCCTGCTCAAGGACATGCAGGTCACCGCGGCGGAGATGCTCGATGCCGCGGGGGCGACCACTATCCGCACCCACGACTCCAACAATCCGCCGGGCCACTGCATTCACGAGATGGGCACGGCAAGAATGGGCCGCGATCCGAAGACCTCGGTGCTCAACGGACAGAATCAGCTCTGGGACGCGAAGAACGTGTTCGTGACCGACGGAGCCTGCATGGCCAGCTCCGCCTGTCAGAACCCCTCGATCACCTACATGGCGCTCACCGCACGGGCGGCCGCGCTGGCGGTGGAAGCCATGAAGAGGAACGAGTTGTGAAACGGAGGGAATTGCTGGGGCTGGCTGCCGGCTGGGCGGCTGGACGGCTGGACGGCTGGAAACTGCCGACCCCTGGCTGGTGGCCGAAGGCACAGCTCAACCGAATCGGCATCCAGCTCTACACGGTCCGACGCGATTTCCAGCGCGACGTCGAAGGGACTCTCGCCAAGGTCGTCGAGATCGGGTTCCGGGAGGTAGAGTTCGCCGGATATCCCCCGGGCACCGGCGCGCCGCTCAAGGCGATCCTGGAACGCCTCGGACTGACCGCCCCGTCGTCCCACGTCGGACTACAGGCGATTCGGGCCGACTGGGGGCGCGCACTCGATGAAGCGGCCGCGCTGGGCCAGCGCTACATCGTGGTCCCCTCGATCGGCCGGGAGGACCGGCAGACGCTGGACGCCTGGAAGCGGGTGGCGGCGCTGTTCAATCGCGCCGGCGAGCAGGCCCGGGCCCGGAAGATCCAGTTCGCCTACCACAACCATGACTTCGAGTTTGCTCCGATCGAGGGCACGACCGGGTACGACGTGCTGCTGGCCGAGACCGATCCCGGACTGGTGCAGCTGGAGCTGGACCTGTACTGGATGACGCGAGCGGGCCGGGATCCGCTCGGGTATTTCGCGAAGTATCCGGCCCGGTTCCCTCTGCTGCACGTGAAAGACATGGACGCGACGCCCGAGAAGGGTTTTGCCGACGTGGGCAAGGGCACCATCGATTTCGCGCGGATCTTCCGGCAGATCAAACAGGCCGGGGCGAAGCACTTCTTCTACGAACAGGACGTGACTCCTGGACCGCCCCTCGACAGCGCAAAAGTCAGTTACGAGTATCTCAAGCAATTGAGGTTCTGATGAATCGTCGTGAAATGGTCGCAGGATTGGTCGCTGTGACCGGCTTCGGTGTCAGGCAACAGGCACCAGGCAACAGGCAACTGGAACCAGCCGTCCAGCCGTCCAGCCGTCCAGCCGTTTCCCCTCCCGCCGGCCGCCTGAAACAATCCGTGTCGTACTGGCCCTATAACAAGATTCCGCTGGCCGAGTTCGCCCGGGCGTGCAAAGGCATCGGCCTCCCGGCGATCGACTTGCTGCAGCCCGAAGAATGGCCGGTGGTACGGGAGGCCGGGCTGGTGTGCTCCATGGGGTATCCCTCCAAGCGGCGGGATTTCCTCTCCAGCGGCTTCAACGATCCGGCCAGGCACGACCTGCTGGTGGAGGAGCTGGAGCGGACCCTGCCGCTCGCGGCGGCGGCCGGAGTGCCCAACCTCATCGCCATGTTCGGCAACCGCAAAGGCCGGAGCGACGAGGAAGGGGCGGCCCACTGCATTGCCGGGCTCCGGCGGGTGGCCGCCTCGGCGGAGCGGCACGGCGTCACCGTCTGTGTCGAGCTGCTCAACAGCAAGGTGGATCACAAGGACTACATGGGCGACCGCACCGCTTTCGGGGTCAAGGTCATCGAGGGGGTCGGCTCTCCACGGGTCAAGCTGCTGTACGACATCTACCACATGCAGATCATGGAAGGCGACGTGATCCGCACCATCCGGGATTCTTTCCCCCACATCGGGCACTTCCACACCGGCGGAGTCCCGGGACGGCACGAGCTGGACGACACCCAGGAGCTCAACTGGCGCACCGTGTGCCGGGCGATCGCCGACAAGGGATTCACCGGCCACCTGGCCCACGAATTCGTGCCGACCCGCGATCCGATGACCTCGCTCCGGGAAGCGTTTGCCTTGTGCGACGTGTAACCGCCTAGGGAACCCACTTGAGCAGCGCGCCGGGCTGGAGCCGGAAGAACCGGCAGAGCTCGTCGAGGGTCTCGGAGTGCAGCCGGCCGAAGACGCCGGCGCTGCGGGAAAGCCGGTAGGCGCTGGGATAACTCAGGGTGGTGCCCTTGCAGAGAGCGTAGGCGGAGATGTGCCGGGACTTCATGATCTCGTGGACTCGCAGTCGTACCATGAAACTGCCTTTACCTGAACCGCATTGGCTCTGGTGTCGAGTCTGGCGGTGTGTAACGCTGCAGTATATCCTTCCACGATACCAATAGCGACAATCCTCCGGCGCCCAGGCTCCCGGTGACACCTGCAAAGCGGAGCAAGCCGTCGAATAAGCGGACAGTTCCGGCCGGCCCGGGACCCGCGTCCATCTCCCTGGTACTCATCGACGACAACCGGCTGCTTCGCGAGGGCATCGCGGCGCTGATTCACACCCAGCCCGGATTCAAGGTGCTGGCGGCGTTCGCGGATGTGGAGGAGGCCCTCAAGAAAGTCCGGGAAGCCAAACCCGACGTCGTCCTGCTGGATTTCGGGCTCGAGGATCACGACAGCGTGAGCCTGACCGCAACGGTCCACGATGAGGTTCCCGCGGCGCGGGTGATCGTCATGGGCCTCCTGCCGATTCAAGAAGACGTGGCCGACTTCGTGCGGGCCGGCGCGTCGGGCTTCATCATGAAGGACGCTTCGTTCGACGATTTCTTCGCCACCATTCGCGCCGTGGCCGGAGGCGGGGAGGTGCTGCCGGCGGCGCTGACCAACACTCTCTTCGCGCAGATCGCCCGCAACCTCCCGATGGACAGCAGGGCTCGCACCCTGGAATCGGTGCGGCTGACCAATCGAGAGCGCCAGGTCATCGACCTGCTGAGCGAGGGACTCAGCAACAAGGAGATCGCGGTCCGGCTGCACATCGCGGTGCACACGGTCAAGAGCCACGTGCACAACGTGCTGGAAAAGCTGGCGCTGCGGAGCCGGCTGGAGGTGGTGGCCTTTACCCACGGCTCAGGAGGCAAGAAGAAGCTCCCGGAATCGTAGCCTTCCGAACGTCGCCCCTCTTTTGAGGGGGGTTCCAAGTGGTCCCTCCGATGGATTGTCAGGCTCCCCCTCAATCGCGAACATTGACTGGTGATCACCCGCATCGCGCTGGTTCTCCTCGATGATCATGCGCCTGCCCCTCCCGGCGTCGACGCCCTGATCCGGTCCCGGCCCGGGCTCGAGATCCTGGCCCTCCCGGCAGAGACCAAGGAGGCGTTCCGGCAGGTGCGGGACACTTCCCGGCGCTCGCCGGTGATCGTCCTGGGACTCGATCCCCACCACGGAGACGTGGTCGGTTTTGTCCGGGCCGGGGTTTCCGGGTTCGTCATGGCCAATGCCACCCGGGAGCGGATTCTCGGCACCATCAACGCGGTCAGGCAGGGGCGAAGCGTCCTGCCCGCGGAGCTCACTTCCACTCTGTTCGCCCAGCTCAATGGCCAAAGGGTTGAGAAGCGCTCAACCCTTTGAGCGATTGGCGAAGCCCGCCGCACCGATGACATTGCGTCCATGAGCGATTACCCGGACGATGTCTATGCTCCGTCGTCGCTGGCGCAGCAATCGGTCGAGGTGGACCTTGACCAAAGCGAGGCGGACGAAGCCGGCCCACCAAGCGACCTGTACGTGCTCTCGCGGCGTCTGGGTCAGCGGCTCCGCAGCGCTAGAGGGACCACCCGAAGCATGCTCAAGCTGATGAGTTGAAGACCTGACACTTCCTCCAGGAGACCGTATGTCGAATCACCGCACCCTGTCGCTGTTGCTTGCCGCCGCCGGGCTCGGCCTGACCGCTCCCCTCCACGCCCAGGACCGAAGCGCCATCACCACGGCGGAGCTCGAAGCCGCGGTCACCGTCCGGCCGGCAGGTACGCGCCAAGCGGTCCGTGATTTCCTCGCTCTCCCGCAGGTGCAGAAGGTGGCCGATCGGATGGGCGTCAGCACGGCCGATCTCTCGGCCGGCGTGGCCGGCCTCGACCAGGCCTCCCTGGACCGGATCGCCCGGCAGACCGCTGTCGGCGACCGCACCCTGGCGGGCGGAGCCAATACGATCGTCATCAGCACCACCGCCATCATCATCGGCCTGCTGATCCTCATACTCCTGGTCGACTGACGCCTTCGAGGCCGGCGACCGGTGCGTGGCCTCGCCCGGCTGGCCGTAGCGGGATGCTTGCTTTCCACCAGACTGGGCGGTGCTCCGGCACTGGCCCAGTCGCCGCATCCGGATTCAACCCCGGCCGCTCCAGTCCTCGAGGTGCCCTACCTCGCCCAATCGGTCTTGCTGTGCGGGGGAGCGGCGCTCGCCATGGTCGAACGGTGGTGGGGGCGCCGGGGAGTCTACGCCGAGGACTTTGCCGGGCTGGTCCGGCCGGAGCAGGGCGGCATCCTCACCACCGAACTCGACTCCGCGGCCCGGACACGGGGATGGGACACCCGGGTCCACCGCGGCACGCCGGAGCTGGTGCGGCAGCACCTCGAGGCCGGCGAGCCGGTGGTCGCGCTGATTCAGGTGTCGCCCAACCGCTATCACTACGTGGTGGTGATCGGCTGGCGCGAGGGAGAAGTCACCTTCCATGACCCGGCCAGAGCCCCCTTCATCACGATGGAGGAAGCCGGCTTCCTGACCCGCTGGACCGGAGCGGACCGCTGGGCAATGGTAGTTCGGCCCATGCCGGCGCTTTCACCCAAAGTGGCTGCGGGAATCACGGAGCAGGCACCGATCGATTCGCTTCCCTGCCGCCCCTGGCTCGACCGCGCGGTGGACGCGGCGCAGCAGAGACGGCTGACCGAGGCGGTCCAATTGCTGGAGGAGGCCGGCCGCAGCTGCCCCGGCGAACCGCTGGTGGTGCGGGAGATGGCCGGCGTCCGATTCAAGCAGGGCATGCACTCCTCGGCCATCCGGCTGGCCGAGGAGTATCTGGCAACGACCCCGGGCGATGAAACCGGCTG
>DATCXX010000002.1:0-2672 GCA_036565615.1 Gemmatimonadales bacterium
CCGCCGGCGGCTCCGGAGGCGGCGGCAGGAACGATTCGTACGAGTCGTCGGGCGGCGGAGGCGGCTGGACATCCACGATGGGGACCGGGGTGTCCATCGCGAGGGGCGAGGCCTCCTGCCCGTAGGAGTCGCCGGCGGCGACCGGCTCCACCGGCTCGTCGACGTCCTCCCGCACTTCGAGATCGGTCTCCTCCGAGAGGATGATGTCTTCGATTCCTTCCTCGGACGGAAGCAGGGTCTCCGAGTCGTTGGGCAGCAAGTATTCGCTGACCGGCGCCGACCCGGCCGCGGGAGCAGGCTCCTCGGCCTCCATCAGCGGCGCCATCACCTGGTCGGCGAACACCTCCGGCTCGGGCGGGGCCTGCCAGCGCACCGGGGCCGGGGCCTCGACCTCCTCCATCACCGGAAGCGGTTCCTCCGCGACCGGAGCCGGCACCGGCGCGGCGCCGGCGGCGAAGACTTCGCGCACCCGGTCGAGCTGCCCCCGCGCTTCTTCGTTGTTGCGATCGACGTCGAGCAACAGCTCGAGCCGGCGGATCGCCTCGGGAAGCCGCCCGGCGCGCTCGGAGATTTCCGCCAGGCTCTTGAGCGCAATGACGTTTTCGGGGTCGAGCTCGGTCACCCGCAGAAACGACAGCTCCGCCGCGCCGTCGGCCTGGGTATCGAGGTGGCAGCGGCCCCGGACGATGTGCGCCGGGATGTAGTTGGGGTGCTGGGCCAGGCCCGCTTCCAGGAGCAGGAGCGCCCGGCCGGGGTCCCCCGCCTTGCGGTAGGCCTCGGCCAGGGGAGCGAAGGTCAGTCCGAGCTGGTTCTCGGCCCAGCGCCGCTCGAGTTTTTCGATTTCGCCGGAAGAGGCCATGGTACGTCGTACTCCGAGTATGAGCTTCCCGCGCCCGCCGCCGTGCCCCAAACCTCGCCAGGGGGGACCCGGTTCGCCATCCTTGAGATGCCCTCCCCAGTCCGTTAAGCTTTAGGGCTCCATACCCTTAGGCCCATCGGACCGGTTCCCTCTCATGATGCAATTTTTTCGCAGCGCCGCCAAGCCGATCATCCTGGTGACGACGATTGCATTCTTCATCTGGCTCGTCTACGACCTCTCCGGCCTGGGCGGCGGAGGTGGCATGCTGACAACGACTTCCATCGGCAAGATCAATGGCGAGTCCGTGGACACCAGGACGTTCCAGGCGGCGGTGCAGCAGGCCATTGATGCCCGACAGCGGCAGACCGGTGCCTCCCTGAGCCTCGAAGAGGTGGCGCAGGTCCGCGACCAGGTCTGGGATCAGTTCGTTCAGGACTACATTTTCCGTGCCGAGTACGAGCGGCACGGCATTCGGGCAACCCCCGAGGAAGTAGCCGAAGCGATCAAGTCCTCCCCCCTGCGGGAAATCGCCGACAACCCGGAATTTCAGACCGACGGGCGGTTCGATCAATCGAAATACCAGCGCTGGCTGGCCTCCTCCGCGGGACAGCAGCTGATCCCCCTGCTCGAGCAGCGCTACCGAGACGAAATCATGCGCGGGAAGCTGATCCGCGGCGTGATCGGCGACCTGTTCCTCTCCGATGCGGCACTCTGGGAACGGTACCGGGACGAGCACGAAAAGATCCGCGCCGGCATCCTGGCGGTGGATCCGGCGGTGGCGGTGTCCGACGCGGCGACCCCGGTCACCCCGGACGAGGTGGAGAGCTTCTACGGCGCCCACCGCGACGAATTCAAGCTTCCCCGGGCGGCGTATCTGAGCTACGTGTTCCTGCCCCGGCAGCCCAACGCCGCAGACAGTGCGGCGGCCGAGGCCAGGGTGCGGGCGCTGCGCGCCGAAATCGCCGGCGGCGCGCCCTTCGCCGACGTGGCCCGGAGGGAATCGGCCGACACCCTGTCCGGCAACAACGGCGGCGAGCTGGGGGAGATGAACCGGAATGCGGTGGATTCCAGCTTCGCCGCGGCCGCGATGTCCCTGCCGCTGGAGCGGCTCTCGGAACCGGTCCGCAGCGAATTCGGCTGGCACCTCATCGAAGTGAAGAGCCGCAAGGACGACACCTTCAACGCCCGTCACATCCTGATCCCGATCGAGGTGGCCGGCGCGCATCGCGCCGAGCTCGACCGCCGGGCCGACTCGCTGGAGCAGCTCGCGGCCGAGCGGCTGGAGAGCTCCGCCCTCGACACCGCCGCCGCCGCGCTCGGCCTCGCCCTCCGGAAAGTCGGTCCGGTGATCGCGGGAACCCCGGTGGTCGCCCCGGGCCCCGGACGCATTCCCGACGTGAGCGTGTGGGCATTCCAGGCCAAGCCGGGGGAACACAGCCCGGTGATCGAGGCCGACGACGCCTACATCGTGGCGCGGCTCGACAGCCTCCGGGAGGAAGGCACCCCTCCCCTCGCGGCGATTCGTGCCGACGTGGAAGCACGGGTCCGGCGGGACAAGAAGGTGGTCGCGGCGGAAGCGATCGCCACCCGGCTGGCCGAGGAGGCGCGAAAGGGCACCCGGCTCAAAGCGCTGGTGCAGAGCGGCCCCGGACTGACCTACCGGGAAACCGGAGCGGTGGCGCGACTGGGCACCGGACTCAGCGAGCCGGCGCTCATCGGAGCGATTTTCGGCGCGCCGGTCGGCGCGATTGCCGGCCCGGTGCGGGCCCAGGATGGGGTGTATCTGTTCGAAGGGCTGGAGCGGATTCCCGCC
>DATCXX010000007.1:0-5475 GCA_036565615.1 Gemmatimonadales bacterium
TCTCTGAGCAGGGAGGCAACATGGGCTTCCGGCGATTCACCGATCGGGACAAGTTGAGCTGGGAGATCCGCCCGGTGGGAGAGAACACCGGGAAGCCCCGCACCGTGGCGTCGCCCGGGTACGAGAAGGATCCCTACGAGCTGAGCCAGGAGGAGCTGCAGCGGCTGCTCGATGGGGCGGCGGCGGCCCCGGTGCGAAGGGTGAGGAATCCGTTTGAGTGAGATGCCAGGAGGCAAGGAGGCAAGGAGGCAAAACGGGAGATGATCGCACTCTACCTGTTCTGTCTCGGGCTGGGTGGCGTACTCCTCGCGGCGTCCTTCTTTGCCGAGGCGGAAGGGCCGGACGACTTCAGCGACGTCGGCTGGCAGCAGCTGTTCTCGCTGCGCAACCTGACCTACTTCCTCTTCGTCTTCGGCGCGGTCGGCTCCGCCATCGCCCTGGTCCGGGACGGGAACCCCGGACTGAGCGGGCTGTTGATATCCGCCGCCGCGGCCATCGGTGTGTCGGTCGTGGTGCACCGGGTGTTCGGTTACCTGCGCCGCACCGACAGCTCCGAGGTGGCCTCGGACCGCGCCCTGGTAGGCCAGCTGGCCCGGGTCACCCTGCCGGTGGGCCCCGGCGGGATTGGAAAAGTCGAGCTCACCTTCGGGGGCCAGCGGGTGGAATTGCTGGCCCGGCCCTTCGATACCGGGCCGGGCGAATTGCAGCCGATCGAGAACGGCAGTGAAGTCGTCATCGTGGACATGACCGCCGGCACGGCGCTGGTCAGCCGGGCCTCCATGCAGTGACACTCCGAGGAATCCCATGGGCGAAATCGGAACCCTCCCGCTGATCATCGGCGGCGTGGTTGCGCTGGCCATCCTGGCGCTGGTGGTCACCCTCAAGAACTTCATCGTGCTGGTCCGTCCCAACATGGTGGCGGTGATCACCGGACGCACCGGCGGCGACGAGGCGGCCAAGAACTACCGCTTCGTGAGCGGGGGCCGGACCTTCCGCATCCCGGTCATCCAGGACGTGTCCTATCTGCCGCTCACCACCATGTCCATTCCGGTGGATGTGAAGGACGCTCCCTCCAAGGGGTACATCCCGCTGCACGTGCGGGCGATCGCCAACGTGAAGATCGCTTCCACGCCCTCGGAGGCATTGCACGCCGCGGCGGAACGGCTGCTGGGCATGCGGATGGAGGAAATGTCCCGCCTGGCGGAGGAAACCCTCACCGCCAACCTGCGCGGCGTGCTGTCCCGGATGACCCCGGAGGAAGCCAATTACGACCGGGAGGCCTTCGAGCGGGAAATCGCCAGCGAAGCGAAGATGGAGCTGCTGAAGCTGGGCTTCGCGCTGGACAACTTCAAGATCCAGCAGATCAGCGACAACGCCGGCTACCTCGACGCGGTGGGCAAGGTCAAGACCGCCGAGGTGGTGAAGAACGCCGCGGTGGCCCAGGCGCAGCAGCTCTCGGAAACCCAGCAGCGCGAGGCGGAGGCGCGCCGGGCGGCCGAAGTGGCCCGGGCCCAGGCCTCCCTGGCCATCGCCGAAGCGCAGAACCTGCTGCGGGTGCGCCAGGCGGAGCTCAACCGGGAAGCGGAGACCGCCGAACGGACCGCCGCGGTCATGGCCCAGAAGGCGGAGGTGGTGGCGCAGCAGAGCATGGAGGTGGAGCGGATCGAGCTGCAGCGGAAACGGCTCCAGGCCGACATCGTCGAGCCGGCCGAAGCGCAGCGCAAACAGGCCGAGCAGATGGCCGCGGCCGAAGCGGCCCCGATCCGGGAGAGCGGCCGGGCCCAGGCCGAAGTGCTGGAGCTCCTGTTCGCGCAGATCGCCCGGGGCGGACCGGACGGGCTCAAGGTCTTCATGGCGGAGAAGCTGCGCGAGATGCTGCCGGTGGTGATGGAGACCGCCAAGGACATCGAGGTCGAGCGGCTGGTGATCGTGGACAACGGCGAGGGCGGCGGAGTCGCTTCGGCGGCAAGCCAGCGCGCCAACGCCGCCTATGCGATGCTGGAGAGCCTGGCGACGCGGTTCGGCTTGAACATCGACACGGTCATCCAGGGCGCACTCAAGTCGGGCGCCGGGAAAGAAGGCACCGCGGCTACCGCAGCACCCGAGCGACCATGATCCCGTCCTGAGTCTTGAGCTCGGTGATCCGCTGGGCCAGCGGAAGCACCGAGATCTCCACCGATTTGCCGACCAGCGGAGCGTGGAGCAGGTGGAGCCGCCCGTTCTGCCACAGCGCGATCCCGGTGTGCGCCACGTCGAGACCGGGGAGTGTGGAGGTGGCGGCGATGAGGTCGCCGTCCTGAATCCCGGGAGCCGCCGCTCCGATGCGATCCTCCGGGATGTACCAGCGCGCCGGTCCTCCATTGAGGCGCTGCTCCATGGCCCGGATGGCCTCGGGCACTCCGGGCTCGGCCATCTGGCGGTAGGCGGCAGGATGGGCCGACATGAAGCCGAGCGGTTCGGGATCCTCCACCCCGCCGAGCTCCCGGGCGAGGAGCCGGAGCCGGCCCCGCGACGCGTTGTCACTCAGCCATTCCGAGAAATAGTGCAGCCGGCCGGGATAGCCGCCGATCATTCCGCCC
The DNA here is from genome assembly GCA_036565615.1 of Gemmatimonadales bacterium. Taxonomy (GTDB): domain Bacteria; phylum Gemmatimonadota; class Gemmatimonadetes; order Gemmatimonadales; family GWC2-71-9; genus JABFSM01. The sequence continues at coordinate 2,580 of DATCXX010000007.1, forward strand.
CGATAACGGAGGTCCATGAGATACCCGGCGTAACGCGCCTCGCCCGAGGCCCGGTCGGCCAGCAGCGCGGTGCCGGCTTCCCGGATGAAGCGGGTCATGGCCAGCATGTTCTCGATGAAGGTGACGCAGTCGAACTCCCGGAGGTTGATCACCACCCGCTCCGGCCCGGGAACCTCGAGGGTGCCCGGGGTGTAGGTGCTGCCGACGAAGGTCTCGCCGAGGCGGGCAATCGCGCTGCCCAGCGGGAGGGTGTCGAGACCCTGGGCCAGGGCCCAGCGCACTTTGCTGTCGAGCACCTGCCAGTCGGCGTCGGGCCAGTGCTCCCCGGGCGCGGGTGCTGCGCACGTCATGATCGCGGCCAGCGCGAGCTTACCACGCATTCCTCCCCCTTTTGCCGTTTCCCGCACCCCGAAAACTAGCGACACCGCTGGCCGCGGCGCGCCTCACGGCATACCTTTTCCCCGCTCCCGTTGGTCGATACTCCGTCACGAGAACCTGCCATGGCCCGGTCCACCGTTCTGTGCGCGCTCGCCCTGCTGGGAATCCTTCCTGCCGAATCCATCGCCCAGGTCGACACCGCGCTGCTGCGCGGCCTCCGCTACCGGCTGGGCGGGCCGTCGCGGGGCGGGCGGGTAACCGCGGTGACCGGGGTTCCCTCCCAGCCGAGAACCTTCTACATGGGCGTGGCTTCCGGGGGCGTCTTCCGGACCACCGACGCCGGGGAGACCTGGGCTCCGATCACCGACGGGAAGGTTCCGGTCGGCTCCATCGGGGCGATCGCGGTCGCGGAATCGAATCCCGACGTCATCTACGTCGGCACCGGCTCCGACGGGGTGCGGAGCAACGTCTCCACCGGCCGGGGGGTATACCGGAGCCTGGACGGCGGCGGCAGCTGGGAATTCGCCGGGCTCTACAACGCGGGGCAGATCGGCGCGGTGCGGATTCATCCCACCGATCCGAACACGGTGTGGGTCGCGGCCTACGGCGACATCTTCAAGCCCAGCCCCGAGCGGGGGGTGTTCAAGACCACCGACGGCGGGAAGACCTGGAAGAAGACGCTGTTCGTCTCCGACAGCACCGGGGCGATGGACGTCGAGCTCCAGCCCGGCAATCCGGGCACCGTGTACGCCTGGATGTCGCGGATCGAACGGAAGCCGTGGACGATCATCAGCGGATCGCGGGAGGGCGGGTTCTACAAGAGCAGCAACGGCGGCGACAGCTTCACCCGGATCACCGCGGGACTGCCCGGGGAGCTGATCGGCAAGGGGAATCTCGCCGTGACCGCCGCCAATCCGAGCCGGATCTACGCGCTGATCGAGGCCAAGCCGGGTGGGGGACTGTACCGCTCCGACGATGCCGGCCAGACCTGGGCCCGGGTGAATGCCCAGGGCTCGCTGGTCCAGCGGCCGTTCTACTACACCACCCTGGGCGCCGACCCGACCAACGCCGACGTGGTGTACGCCGGAGCGGAAGGGTTCTTCAAGTCGACCGACGGCGGCAAGACCATGACGCCGCTCCGCACCCCGCACGGCGACAACCACGATATCTGGATCAACCCGACCAACGGCAACACGATGGTGCAGGCCAACGACGGCGGGGCCAACGTGTCGCTCGATGGGGGGCGCACCTGGTCCACCCAGATGAATCAGCCCACCTCGGAGATCTACGGGGTCTGGACCGACAGCGCCTTCCCCTACAAGCTGTATGGAGCGCAGCAGGACAACAGCACGCTCATCATCAGCAGCGTCGCCAATCCGGCGAGCACCAGCGACTGGCGTACCGGCCCGGGCTGCGAGACCGGACCGATCATGCCGCATCCCCGGGATCCCAACATCGTCTACGGCTCCTGCAAGGGGCAGTACGAGGTGATGAGCCTGGCCACCGGCCAGGCGAAGAGCTACTGGGTGGGCGCGCAATCGCTCTATGGCAATCCGGCCCGCGATCTCATTCTGCGGTTTCAGCGGGTCTCGCCGATGGCGACCTCACCCCACGATCCCGAGGTGCTCTATTACGGCTCGCAGTACCTGCACCGGACCCGGGACAAAGGGGTGACCTGGGAGAAGATCTCCCCCGACCTCACCGCGAACCCGCCCTGCTGCCAGGGGATCAGCGGCGCGCCGATCACCCGGGACATCACCGGGGAGGAGTTCTACAGCACGCTGTACGCGATCAGCGAATCGCCCCATGAGGCGGGGGTCATCTGGACCGGGGCCAACGACGGGCCGTTCCACATCACCCGCGACAACGGCAAGAGCTGGAAGAACATCACCCCGAAGGATCTGCCCGAGGGGGGCCGGGTCGCCTGGATCGAGGCCTCGCCGCACCGCCGGGGCTCGGCGTACTACGCGGTGTACCGCTACCTGCTGGGTGACTACGCGCCCTACCTCTATCGCACCGACGACTACGGTGCGAGCTGGAAGCGGCTCACCACCGGCAAGAACGGCATCCCGGCCGACTGGCCCACCCGGGTGGTGCGGGAGGATCCCGACCGGGAGGGGCTGCTCTACGCCGGCACCGAATTCGGGATGTTCGTGTCGTTCGACAACGGCGGGGCCTGGCAGCCGTTCGGGCTCAATCTTCCCAATGTCCCGATCAACGACATCCGGGTATATCGCAAGGACCTGGTGGTCGCCACCCAGGGACGGGCGATCTGGATCCTGGACGATCTCTCGCCGCTGCACCAGCTGGGCCGGGAGGTGAGCGCCTCGGCGCCGCATCTGTACCGGCCCCGCGACGGCTATCGCACCCGGAGCGGCGCGGCGCAGCTCGGCCCCACCTTGCAGTACTACCTCCCCCCGGCGCCGGCCGATGCCGTCAAGCTCGAGATTCTGGATGCCGCGGGCAAACCGATCAACAGCTACACCAGCGAGGGGCCGGCGCCCGCCCCGGTGCGCGC
>DATCXX010000012.1:0-5508 GCA_036565615.1 Gemmatimonadales bacterium
CAGCCGGTGCTCGAGATGGGCCACATGCTCGCGGAGGTCGAGGACCTCGTTGCGCAGCTCCTCGTCGCTCGCACCGCTCCGGCCCGATATCCGCCGGGCGATGGCCTGACCCACCTGGCTCTGGGCGACCCGCACCACCACGAAGGCTATCAGCACCATGCTCACGATGCCGGTCAGCATCCCCATGATCGGGATGGCCTCGCCAGGGATTCCCGGTTGCAGCAGCATCAGCCCGCCTTGGCCCCAGGTTCCATAGTTGCTCCTACGGTAACACGTTACAGAATGTTTCACAACGGAACACAGTGGGTCAGGGGATCTCTACCGTCTGGATATCTGTAAGCCGGACAGCGATTTCCGTGTCCTCGGCGCCGATCGGGCGGAGGAAGACCTCGAGCGCGGTGGGGTGGGTATCGACACTGGTCGGGACGCCGGTGACCTGCTGGTTTCCGGTGGTGGTGATCCGCACCACCTGATCGTGGCCGCCGGCGTAATCGAGCAGCTCCACGATCGCATCATAGGTCACGGATGCCTCGCGGTTGAGGGTGCTTCAATGTAGCGCGGGAGTGCGGGGAGCGGAGAGCGGAAGCGGTCACCCTGAGTGGCCATATTCAGCGGCCGCTCAATACCCTCCCCAGAAACTCCCCGGTGTGACTGGCAGAAATCCGGGCCACCTGCTCAGGCGTGCCCTGGGCCACGACGCTGCCTCCCTTGGCCCCGCCCTCGGGCCCGAGGTCCACCACCCAGTCGGCGGTCTTGATGACGTCCAGGTTGTGCTCGATCACAATGACGCTGTTGCCCTTGTCGACCAGGCGATGGAGCACCTCGAGGAGGAGCCGCACGTCCTCGAAGTGGAGCCCGGTGGTCGGCTCATCGAGGATGTAGAGCGTACGCCCGGTGTCCCGCTTGGCGAGCTCGGTGGCCAGCTTGACCCGCTGAGCCTCGCCCCCGGAGAGGGTCGTGGCCGACTGGCCGAGGTGGAGGTATCCGAGCCCGACGTCGTTGAGCAGCTCGAGCTTTTCCTTGATCCGGCCCTGAGCCGAAAAGAACTCCAGGGCATCGGCCACGGTCAGGTCGAGCACCTCCGCGATGCTTCTTCCCCGATAGCGCACTTCCATGGTTTCCCGATTGTACCGGCGCCCCTTGCAGACCTCGCAGGGCACGTACACATCGGGGAGGAAGTGCATCTCGATCTTGACCAGTCCGTCGCCTTCGCAGGCTTCGCAGCGGCCTCCTTTCACGTTGAAGGAGAACCGCCCCGGCCCGTAGCCCCGCATCTTGGCCTCGGGAAGCTGGGCAAACAGCTCCCGGATCGGGGTGAACAGCCCGGTGTAGGTGGCGGGATTGGACCGGGGCGTGCGGCCGATCGGACTCTGGTCGATGTCGATGACCTTGTCGATGTGCTCCAGCCCCTCGATCCGGTCGTGGGCGCCCGGCACCACGCGGGCCCGGTAGAAGTGGCGCGCCAGGGTGGCGTAGAGCAGGTCGGTAATGAGCGTGGACTTGCCGGAGCCGGACACTCCGGTCACCGCAACGAACATTCCCAGGGGAATCTCGACGGTCAGGTTGCGCAGATTGTTGGCGCGGGCCCCCACCAGCCTGAGTATCCGCTCCGGATTCCGGGCCCGGCGGCCCGAGGGGACGGGTATCCGGAGCTCGCCGCGGAGATAGCGTGCGGTGAGGGAAGTCGGGTGCGCCAGAATGGTGTCGATGGTGCCCTCTACCACCACTTCGCCGCCGTGGTTGCCGGCCCGGGGCCCCAGGTCGATCACATGGTCGCCGGCCCGGATGGTGTCCTCGTCGTGCTCCACCACGATCACGGTGTTCCCGAGGTCGCGGAGCTCCCCGAGGGTGCGGAGCAGCCGGGCGTTGTCGCGCTGGTGCAGCCCAATGCTCGGCTCGTCCAGCACGTACAACACCCCCACCAGGCGGGAGCCGATCTGGGTGGCGAGCCGGATGCGCTGGGCCTCGCCCCCCGAAAGCGTGCCGGCGCTCCGGCCCAGGGTGAGGTACTCGAGGCCCACGTCGCGGAGGAAGACCAGCCGGTCGCGAATCTCCTTGAGGATGGGCGCGGCGATCTCGGGGTCCACCCCGCCGGCCTTGCCCCTTCCGACCGGGATGCCCTCGAAAAACCCGAGGGCGTCGTCGACCGGCAGGTCCACCACGTCACCGATGCTGCGGCCCGCGAGCAGCACCGAGAGGCTCTCGGGCTTGAGCCGGCGTCCCTTGCAGGCCCGGCAGGGCATCTCCACCAGAAACTCTTCCAGCTGACCCCGGACCGCGTCGCTGCTCGATTCGTGATAGCGCCGCTCCACGTTCCGCAGAATCCCTTCCCATTCGGTTTCGTACTCGGCCCGGCCCCGCGCCCCGTCGCCCCCGAAGCGGAACACTCGCCCGGGCGCGCCATGCAGCAGCACATTCTTCGCCTCGGCGGAGAGCCCGCTCCACGGCACATTCAGGTCGAACTTGAAGGTCTTCGCGAGCGCTGGGAGCACCGCCTTGCGCAGATATCCCGAGGGCTCGCCCCAGGGAAGGACGACGCCTTCGAGAATCGAAATGCTGGGATCGCCGAGGATCAGGGCCGCGTTCACTTCCCGGCGAGTGCCCAGGCCATGGCACTCTCCGCACACTCCGAACGGCGAGTTGAAGGAGAACTGGCGGGGCTCGAGGTCGGGGAGCGAGAGGCCGCACGTGGGACAGGCGAACCGTTCGGAAAACAGGATGCTGGACGGCTGGACGGCCGGACGGCTGGAAACTGCATGCCGGACAACCTCCACCGTGCCCTCCGCGACCTTGAGCGCAGTTTCGATGGAGTCGTTGAGCCGGCTCCGGTCCTCCGCGCGCACCACCAGCCGGTCCACCACCACCGCGACGTCGTGATTGTGCCGGCGGTTGAGGGCCGGGACCGCATTGAGATCGTAGGTCTCCCCGTCCACCCGCACCCGGACGAAGCCGCGCTTGCGGAGGTCCTCGAAGAGCTCCTTGAACTCCCCCTTGCGTCCCCGGACCATGGGTCCGAGCACTTCGATCCTGGTGTCGGCCGGCCAGCTCAATACGGTGTCGGTGATCTGGCTCGCGCTCTGCCGGGAGACCGGGCTGCCGTCGTTGGGACAGTGGGGGACGCCGGCCCGGGCCCAGAGCAGCCGCATGTAGTCGTAGATCTCGGTCACCGTGCCGACGGTGGAGCGCGGATTGTGGCCGGTGGATTTCTGCTCGATGGAGATGGCGGGCGAGAGGCCTTCGATGCCGTCCACGTCGGGCTTTTCCATGAGCCCGAGGAACTGCCGGGCGTAGGCGGAGAGCGATTCGACGTAGCGGCGCTGGCCTTCGGCGTAGATCGTGTCGAACGCCAGCGAGGATTTGCCCGATCCGGAGAGCCCGGTAATGACGGTGAGCCGGTTCCGCGGGATGGCGACCGAGATGTTCTTGAGATTGTGCTCGCGGGCCCCACGCACGCGGAGGAATTCTTCGGGCATAAGAAACGAAAGCTAGGGGACACCGGGGAGCCATTCAAGTGAAGCGCGTTAGCAGCCATCAGCCGTCAGCCATCAGCCATCAGCGACTGAAGGCTGAAGGCTGAGTGCTGAAGGCTGTTAGTTTCCAGCCATGCGCCGTCTCCGCACCGCCCGTTCTCCCGATCCGGACGACTTCGCGGAGGAGGGATTCGATCGTCTGGAGCTGGAGGGTGATGCGATCGGTCCGGTGGCGGACGAGATCCCCTGGCTCCGCCCCTTCGGCGCCGATATCGAGGGGATGGTCCTGTCCGGGACGGCGGCGGAGCAGGAACCCGATGGAATCCGGATTCCCCGTCTGGCTCGGGAGCTGGTGGCCCGGGGCCGGCGGCTCGACGCGCTGCTGTTGCTCCGCCGGTGCCTGGAAGACGCCCCGCGCGACGCGGAGGTGCGCGCGCTGCTGGCCGAGCTGCTGGACCAGGGAGACGAGCCGGAAAGCGCGCTCGAGGAGCTGACCCTCGCGCTGGCCGACGCGTCCGATCCGGTGCCGATGCTGGTCCGGCGCGGAGCGATCCTGGCGCGGACCGGCCGCGCCGCGGAGGCGGAGCGAGACCTGCGGGAAGCGGTCTCCCTGCAACCGGGCTATGCGCCGGGGCACCTCCACCTCGGGGTGACCCTGCTCCGCCGGGGTCTGGGCGGGGATGCGGCCGCCGCCTTCCGGGAGACGCTTCGCCTGGCTCCCGAGGACCCCGACGCCAGCTACTACCTGGGCGAAGCGCTCCTGGCCCAGGGCCGGCTGGCCGATGCGCTGGCTGCGCTGGAGCGCGCCGCGCTGCTCGCGCCCCACGAAGCCCGGAGCTACAAGCTGATGGGCCGTCTGCTCGACCGGATGGGCCGCACCGAGGAGGCCCGGGCGATGCATCAGCGGGCCCGCGCCGAGGCGGGTTCCTGATGGAGCTCGGCCTGAACCGGCGGAACATCGGGCGGCTGGTGCTGCTGGCCTGGGCGGTGACGCTGGCCTGGCTGGCCCGCCGGGAATTCACCCGCGGAGAGGACTCCGCCCGCAGACAGCAGACCGCTCGCCTGGCGCCCGCGGCGCAATTCTTCGCGATCTACGCGGCGGGCCGTCAGATCGGGCAGCTCAACCTCACCGTGGACACGCTGATCGACGGGGTGCGGATCGGCGAGCTGTTCGTCCTCGACGTTCCCCATGGCGCCGCCACCCAGCAGCTCACTCGCGGATCGGATTTCGCCCTCACCCGTTCCCTCCGGCTGCGCCGGCTGAGCCACAGCGTCGTGGGGGTTGGTCCTCAGGAGCGGCTCGACGGAGACGTGGGCGCCGATTCGCTCCTGCGCCTGGTCTATTCCGAAGCTCCGCAGGGGGTGGCCGGACGCTCCCTGATTCCGGTGCATCCCGACCAGGTGCTGCCGGTCACCCTGCCCTACCGGGTAGCGTACTCCGGGCGGCTCAGAGTGGGAGCGGAATTCTCGTTGCCCCTGATCGACCTCTATGGGGGCGGAACCAGCGCGGTGGAGATCCGGGTGACCGCCGAATCCACCTTCGTGGTTCCCGACAGCGCGGTGTGGGATTCGGCGGGTGGCAGCTTCGTCGCCGCGACCACCGACACGATTCGAGCCTGGCGGATCGAGCACGATGCGCCCGGCGCCCCCACGGTGAGCTGGGTGGATGCCGGCGGAGTGCTGGTGCACCAGGAGATCGGTGGCGGGATCACCCTGCACCGCTCGGCGTTCGAAATGGTGCGCAACAACTATCGCGAGCTCCGCCGCAGCGAGCCCCAGGACTGGCGGCGCACCCTTCCGGGCATGCGTTCCCTGGCGTCCAGCGGACGGGTTCCCGAGACCGGCGCGAACGCCCGCGCCTTCGTGGTGAGCAGTGATTCGGGCAGCCCGGCCTGGCGGGGGACCCGGGCCCTGGATGGCGGCCGGCAGCGCGCCCACGGCGATACCGTGGTAATCTCCCGGACCGCACCGGCGGATTCCGGACCGGCCCCGGCCCTGCTGACTGCGACCTGGGACATTCCCGTCGAGGACGACGAGG
>DATCXX010000044.1:0-6716 GCA_036565615.1 Gemmatimonadales bacterium
CCTGGGCGAGGAGCAGCTCCAGATCCCGCACCGCCGCATCGAACTGCTGATCGGCGAAGGCGGCGTTGTCCAGCTCGGGGGCGGACGCTTCGGGCGCCGCCGCGGCGACCGGAGCCTCGGGCGTACCGCGGCCCAGCGCGACCCACACGGCGCCACCGCCTGCAGCAGCCATCATGATCGAGGCGGCGATGAGCTCCTTCCAGCCGAAACGGCGGTTGCTGGACGGTAGGACGGTAGGACGGTAGGTGAGGGGAAGTACTTCCGCCTCATCCAGCCGGCGCTCGATGTCCTGCCAGAGGTCGCGGGCGGGCTCCCGGCCCTGGTAGTGGGGCGCGGCGGCCACGATGGCCCGAAGATCGGCGAGAGTCCGGGTGCAGTCGAGGCACTCGCCCAGATGAGTCTCCAGGCGAGCCCGGGCGAGATCGTCGAGCTCGCCATCGAGGAACGCGGAGAGCTGCCCGGTGAATTGATCAGCCATGAAACATCCTCCTCAGGTGGCGAGCTGCTGGCGCAGCAGCAGCCGAGCCCGATGCAGCTGCGACCGCGAGGTGCCGGGATCGACCGCCAGCAGCTCCGCGATCTCGTGATGCTTGTAGCCCTCCATGTCATGGAGGACGAACACTTCTCTCGCGCCCGCCGGCAGGGTGTCCACCGCCCGCTCGATCGCGACCCGGAGATCGGGGCGCTCCGAGATGCCTGCCGCCGCCAGCACCGGGATCTCGTCACTGATCTCCCGGCGGCGGGAGCGTCCCAGGGTCTGGCGGCGCCGCACCAGCAGGTTGACGGCGACCCGGTGGAGCCAGGTCCCGAAGGCCGACTGGCCGGCGAAGGTGTGCAGCTTCTGCCAGACCCGGATGAACACCTCCTGCACCGCATCGTCCGCGTCGCTGGGATCGAGCAGCCAGCGCGCCAGGCTCGCCACCCGGGCCACGTGACGCCGGTACAGGCGCTCGAAGGCGTCATGATCTCCCCCGGCGGCGAGGAGCACGTCGTCCCGGTCGAGATCGGCCTGGGTCACGGCACGTTGAGCCTGCAGCGGGTGATCTCCGGTGACGGTGACCGCATTCCTGCTTTCAGGGCATTGGACACGGATGCGGGCCCCGGCGTTGGAACCGGAACCCGTTCCGGGCTGGGGGCTTGACGGATGGTTTTCATCATGATATCATCACAATATCACCCCAACGGAGCCGCCCAAGATGATCCGCGAGAAGGTGCTACGACCGGTGCCCGGCCTGCCCATGGCGCTGTTCCTCCTGGCCGCCGGGCTTTTCGCGGGTTGGCTGTTCTACAGCGGCGCGCGCTCGGAGACGGGCAGCACCGTCGCGATTGCGCTGGGGCTCTTCCTGCTGGTGACCGTCCTGGCCCCCGGCCTGATGCTGAACCAGCCCAACGAAGCCAAGGTACTCACCCTGTTCGGCCGCTACACCGGCTCGGTCAAGGAGTCGGGGTTCTGGTGGGTGAACCCCTTCACCGTCAAGAAGCGGATCTCGCTCCGGACCCGGAACTTCGAGACTGCCAAGCTCAAGGTGAACGACGCCGCCGGCAACCCGATCGAGATCGGCGCCATCGTGGTCTGGCGGGTGGTGGACACCGCCGAGGCGATGTTCGAGGTGGACGACTACGAGAACTACACCCGGGTCCAGAGCGAATCGGCGGTGCGGACCCTGGCCTCGAGCTACGCCTACGACTCCCACGCCGCCGGAGAGATCTCCCTGGTGAGCCACACCAATGAGGTGGCCACCAACCTGATGGGGCAGCTGACCGAGCGGCTGGCCAAGGCGGGCGTGGAGGTCAAGGAAGCGCGGATTTCCCATCTGGCCTACGCCCCGGAAATCGCCCAGGCCATGCTGCAGCGGCAGCAGGCCAGCGCCATCATCGCGGCCCGCTACAAGATCGTGGAGGGCGCGGTGGGCATGGTGGAGAACGCCCTCGAGCTGCTGGCCCAGAAGAACATTCTGCACCTGGATGACGAGCGGAAGGCGGCGATGGTTTCCAACCTGCTGGTGGTGCTCTGCGGCGAGCGGGGCACCACCCCGATCGTCAACGCGGGCACGCTCTACAATTGACCGAGCGGAAGGCGTTCCTCCTCCGCCTCGACCCGGCGCTGCACGATGCCTTGCAGCGCTGGGCCGGGGCGGAGCTCAGATCGCTGAATGCGCAGATTGAGTACGTCCTGCGGAATGCGCTGAAGGAGCAGGGAAGACTGCCGGACGACAAGACAGGGCAATAGGCAGTGGGCAGTAGGCAATAGGCAGGAGAAGCAGTGCCCATGCCCATTGCCCTTACCTCCTGGCGAGCATTTCAGTAGCGTAGCTCAATGTCCCCCCGCCGTTTGTTCATTCTCATCCTCCTCTTCACCCTCCTCGCTCCACCCCTCCACGCCCAAACCGGCATCCTCCAGGGCAGAATCGCATCCGCCGGCGCTCCGGTACCTCAGGCGGACCTCCAGGTCATCCGCCTCGACGGATTCAGCGAGCGGCGGGCGGTGTCGGCGGCGGACGGCTCGTTCCGGGTCGCCTTTCTCCCGCCCGGCAACTATCGCCTGACGGTTCGGCGGATCGGGTTCCGGCCGGTCATCGTGAACGATCTGGTCATCCGTTCCGGCCGGGTCGAGACCCTGGCCGTCACGCTGGAACCGGCGGCGGTGACCCTGGATTCGCTGGTGGTCCTCGCCCCGGCGGTCCGAATCAGCACCTCCGAGACCGAGTTCGGAAGCCGTCTCACCTCGCGGGAGCTCGCCCTCCTGCCTCTGCCGAGCGAGGCAAGGAACCTGGTGGCGTTTACCCCGGGGGCCCGGCCGGACCAGATCTGGGGCGCGGCCACCAGCCAGGCCAACAATTACCAGCTCGACGGCGTGGCGGTGAATCATCCCGGGCTGGGAGGAGATTTCCTCCAGCCCAGCACCAGTTGGATCGAGGAGATCGAGGTCCGCGGGCTCGGCGCGGGCGCCGAATACGGGAACTTTCAGGGTGGCTTGGTCAACATCGTGACCCGCTCGGGCGGCAACCGGGTTCAGGGCAGTCTCCGTACCAGCGGAGAGTCGTGGCGCTTCAACGGTACCAACCTGCGGGTTACCGAAGCCGGCTCGGAGCCGGCCCACCGGATCGAGCTCGATGGCCAGCTCCGCGGCCCGCTGGTGAGCGACCGGCTGTTCTACGCCGTCTTCGGCCAGGTGGTGGACCGGGGAACCCGGGTCCTGAACAAGGTCCGCCAGGTCGGCGGCGAATTCGTGCCTTCGCGCCCCGCCGAGCAAGAGCGGAAACTGCTGGCGAAGCTCACCTGGCACCCCGCCGAGGGACATATCGTCAACGGCTCCGCGGGCCGCATCGACGCGGATGCGGCGCAATTCGGACAGAACGGCTTCCAGCGCGGGGAGGCCACCCAGGATCGCACCGTCCGGACTTTCTTCTACAACCTTTCCTGGCAGCGCAGTTTCTCTTCAGGGAGTTTCCTCGAGCTCAAGCTGGCGGGGTTCGATGGCAGCGACCGGCGGGAGCCTTACGCCGGCGGGTCGGTCCCCGGCATCGCCACGCTGCTGGAGGTGAATCCCCGGGTCTATCAAAACGCGCCCTTCCGCGAGCGGCGCGAGCCGTCGAGCATCGCGATCTCGGCGAGCTGGGACCTCTACTCCCGATTCCTGGGCGCCGATCATCATCTCAAGATCGGGGGCGAGCACGGTTACGGAAGCTGGGACTTTTCCTCGCTGCGGAATGGAGGTCTGACCTGGCGGCCGGGAGACCGGACCACGCCACCGGCGTTCGATCCCGCGAATCCCTCCACCTGGGTCTTCAACCAGGCCATCACCAGCAGCTGGGGTGGCGAGGCCCATCTGCAATCGAAGGTCGAGAACAGCGCCCTCTACCTGCAGGACTACATCCGCATCAACGACTGGCTCGGCTTCAACCCCGGGGTGCGGGCCGGCCGCTGGATCGGGCGGCTGCGACGGCCGGACGGAACCTTCTTCACCCCGGTCCGGGATCAGGCCATCGAGCCCAGGATCGGCGTGGTGGCCGACCTGAGCGGCAACGGTACCCTGGTGGCCAAGGCCCACTGGGGCATTTACCACCAGAACATGTTCGCCGCCTTCTTCGACCGTGCCGAAGGCGGCGCGGTGTACTCCAACGAGGAGCGCTGGGAGTACCGGGGCGCGCCCTTTGCCGATCCGCGCACCACATTCACCACCACGGAACGGGACGCCGATCCAGCCTGGTCCCGGGCCCAGACCATTCGCCTCAACGAGGTCGGCCGGGTCGAGGGTTTCAAGGAACCCTACATCGAGCAGGGGATTCTGGGACTGGAGAAGACCTGGGGCGGGCGGATCAAGGCAGAAGCGCTATTCATCCGCAGGCGCAACCGCAACATGGTCGCGGTGGTGGACCGAAACATCGCCAACAACTACACGGTCTTCGAGCAGATCAGTGTGATGGACCGCTTTTTCGCGCCGCTCTTTTTCGGCGGCAAGCCGCTGGTCCTGCCCCGAATCGCAGTGTCGAACGAAGACATTATCTACTGGCGGGAGCAGGTCCTCTCCGGCAATGCGATCGGGCCGGACTTCAAGCCGCCCGGGATGTCCACGGCGGAATGGCTGGCGCTGACCTATGAGCCGGAGAACGTCCTGACCAATGTTCCCGAGGCGACCCGCCGGTTCGACCAGCTCCAGCTCACCGCGACGGCCCGGTATCCCACCTGGTGGGCCCAGGCCTCCGCCACCCTGACCCGACTCAAGGGCAACCTCAACAGCCTGACCGGAACCGATGACTACTCCATCTCGGGCGCAGGACCGTTCGTCCGGCTCAACGAGCAGATCAATTTCTTCGGGGATCTCAACAATCAGAGCGGCTTCGAGCTCAAGCTGCGCGCGGGGGGCAACCTGCCCGGCCACTTCCGGGGCGGCGTGTTCCTCACTCATCTGACCGGCGACAAGGTCACTCCCACGCTCACCCTGTCCGACCTGCTGCTGGAGTTCCAGCTTCCCGACACCGCCTCCAATGGAGCCCCACCGGCGCGGCTGCGGGGTTTTTATTTTGCCACCACCGCGGGCCAGCGAATCTTTATCGAGCCGCGGGGCACCTACCGGCACTCCCCCCGCACCTCTCTGGACTTCCACCTGGAACGGGCATTCGCCCGGGGAAGCGCCGAATTCATCCTGGCGCTCGACGCGTTCAACGCCCTGGGCGCCGCTTCGGTGACCGCGATCCAGACCTCGATCAACGGAAACCTGGATCCGGAAGCGTTCACCTCCTATGGCCAGACCCTGCAACGGGTGCCGCCCAGGACGTTTCGTCTCGGGGCTGAAATCAGGTTTTAGCGAGGAGCGAGTAGCGAAGCGGTTGTTCCTCTTCGCTCTTCGCTATTCGCGCTTCGCTTTCAATGACTGATAGACAATCCCGAGAAACACGTCCGCCTTCATGAACCCGGCGCCCCAGGTCGCGTCCCACTCGGCGGTGGGTTTCGCGGCGATGACCTGCTCCTTGGTCTTGCCCTGGCGGATCAGCGCGGCGACCCGGTCCCGGACCTGCACCATCACGTCGCGATACTTCTTCAGATCGGCCCGGTTGGCCAGCGCCCCGTGCCCCGGAATGATCCGGGTGCTGTCGTTGGCATAGCCCAGCGCGATGTCCGCGGCCCGGATGACCCCTTCGAAGCTCCCCCCGCTGGAGAGATCGACGAACGGATAGACGTCCTTGAAGTAGTTGTCGCCCATGTGAATGGTGTTGGCCTGCACGAAGTGCACGATCGCGTCGCCGTCGGTGTGCGCCGGCGGGACGTGGACCACGTGGACGGTCTCGCTGCCGAGGTGGAAGGTCACGCTCTCCACGAAGGTCACCACCGGCAGGGCGCCCCGGGGCGAAGGCGGGACCCGGGAGTTGAACAGCTCGATGAACTGCTCGGTGCTCATTCGGGTCCGCACGTTGTCGTGGGCCACCAGGATGACCCCCGCCTTGGCCATGTTCTCGTTCCCGCCGGCGTGGTCGCCGTGCCAGTGGGTGTTGACCAGGAAGCGGACCGGCTTGTCGGTCACTCCCCGCACCGCGGCCAGGATCTTGGCGGTGAGCGGCGCGAACTGGTCGTCGACCAGAAAGGCAAAATCCTCCCCCACCGCCAGCGCGATGTTGCCCCCGCTGCCGGTGAGCATGTGCACCCCCCGCCCTGCCGGCTGGGTCCGCACCACGACCGTGTCGAAATTCGGCTGCGCAATAAGGCTTGCTGCCCCTGCCATGGTAACGAGTGCGAATGCCATCAGGACCCGCTTCATCGGAATCCTCCGTCATGGGTGGAACGCCCCGGCCGGGGCACTGCGAGGCCCCTAAGATAGCGCTAGTTTCCCCCGTCCCAATTGCCGAGCGCCGATGTCCGACGGTCTCCCCATCCTCGAGGTGACGGACCTGGTGGTCCGCTACCCCGCCTTCACTCTCGGCCCGGTATCGTTCGTGCTGCGCGGCGGCGAGACCGTCGCGCTGCTCGGCGCCAACGCCGCCGGCAAGACCACGCTGCTCCGCGCGGTGACCGGGCGGCTTCGCGAACGGGAGGGAACCATCCTGCTGGCCGGGCAGGAGCCCCGGGAAGCGCCACCCATCTGGCGGGCCCGGATCGGCTTCGCGGCCGAGAAGCCCCAGGCGGACGGCGCGCTCCGGGTGCGGGAGTGGTTTGCGTTCCTGGCCGACTGCTATCCCGACTGGGACGTCGCCTACCAGCGCAGCCTGACCGACCGGCTC